>JAFVYY010000120.1 GCA_017508405.1 Clostridia bacterium | reverse complement strand
ATGGAATACGTTGATGCTATTGTTTATAATGATAATCTCGAAAATTACGCAAAGGAGCGAGAGGAATTTTATCTTAAGCCTCTTGCTGTTATAGAGGAATGGAAAAGCAGTGAAAAATCCCTCTCCCCCGAGGAAGCAAGACCTGTTATGAACGCCCTGAGCACGCTTTCCATGTATGATGAGCTTTATGAGCTTTGCGAAAGGATCATAAGGGAGAACGACAATAAGTTCAACACTGCCCACGCATATATGGAGAGAGGCAGAATCCGTCTTCTCAAATACGATAACAATGGTATAAACGATATTTATACCGCAATCGACGCAAACAGCAACTATATTGAAGATGGACTTAACCTTATCGGAGAATACTGCTGCGTATGCGGACTTGAAAATGAGCTTAACGAATACCGTGAAAGATCTATGGATATTGAGCAGTATAATCTTGACGTATACAGCAAGACGTCGGAGCTTAGCTATAATGATAATTTGATTCCCGATACCATGCCGAAGGAAATGCTTGACAGCATACTTGATTTTATTAAGGATGCGGGCGGTGATGCCATAACCCACGTATATCTTGTCAGAAAGCAGATAACCGACACGTTTTTTGCAAGCGTTTTCGTTGTAAGATTCGAGGAAAGCACCGATGACGACGTAATAAACGAGGCTATGGATAAGATTTTCTATCACCTCGACACCCGCCCCGAGGATTGGCAATTTGCTCTTCACTTCTTTGATGCCCGCGTTTCCGCCGCAGTACATAAGGTTGAAGGCAGCTGTGTATACTCCAAGCAGTAAAACGAGCAATAAAAAATTAACCGCTGACAGCATCAGCGGTTAATTTTATTTTATAAACTTAGTATGCGTTAATGGGGAACTGAGCAGGATCGTAGAATACTATTCCGTCACGCTCAACTCCGTAAATGTCGTCTGCAAAGTAGCTTTCGCCGTCACCAAGCTCGGAAACAATGCTCAAATCATCCTCTATGTTGTAAATTTCCAATATGAAATCATATTCGGTTATTTCATCATATGGGTCTGCATCAGCCTCGAGCTTTGAAACACCGGGAGAATAAATACCGTGGCTGGGACTAGCATATTCGAAGTCACCGTAGAAGATATATACCTCTTTCTTAAAGTCGGACTCACCTAAGGAGTTAAGCGCTACGGTTGCAGACTTTCCATACAGAATCATACTTCCGACAAGCTCGGCTTTTTCATCATCAGACAGAGTGAAATCATCCTCCGTCTTATTGAATTTAGCCTTTATTTCCTCCTTGGTATAGGCTCCGAAAACAACGTATGCGTTATCGTAAACGTTTATACCGTCCCAAGGATTGGGGTTACCGAATTCTCCTCCGTAAATACGAACGACAGCCTTTGTGAGCACTGCATGCGCCTTGTTATCATATGCAGTACAGCCGAAATCCGATTCGCCCGCATATCTGTCTATACCTGAAATTACAACACCGCCGTTTTTACCGTCAAAGTATCCACCGTAAATGTCAACGGTTGTAGCTCCAATAACCTTAAGTCCGTAGTTTATGGCAATACCGCCTCCGCCTATACCGGATGGGGTCGATCCGTTTGAGTTACCTATAAAGTTGCCGCCGTAAACCTTGATAGTTCCGGAGCCTGTGTCATTACCCGTAGCCTGTAAGCCGTTACCGAAGGTTGCTGTAAAGCTGCCGTAATATACTACGATATTACCACCGTTAAGCTCTACCGCATGTCCGCCCGTAAGACTCTTTCGGCTTCTCCAGTTGTCGTACTTACCATCCTCCTGAGGATAGAAAATATCTCCAACCAGATTTCCCGTAGTGTTAACTATAATCTCATTATTAAGAGTTCCGATGGGCTCCGTTCTTCCGCCAACGCCCATAGTAATGTTACCGCCTGAGCAGTATACACCGCCGCCGGATCTTGCTTCAATATTACATTTCTCAATTACAACGCTTCCGCCATCTACACAAACTGCGTAGCTTCTTACCTTTAATCCGTTATAGTAATATTCGCCTGTTTGATCCTCGACTTTGAGAACACCGCCGGTATACGGAGAGTTCTGCAAGCCTGTGTGTATAAAGTTTAGCTTTCCCTTACATACAAGGTCACCGCCGCTAACGTAAATGCCGTGAAGGTTATCGTAATCGGAAAAGGTTGCAATATCCATAGAAGAGCCAAGCGCAGGAACCTTGATATTGTAGTTGTTCAAAAAGGACGTATTGTTGGTGTTGCTGGAAACCACTGTATACACAGCGTTCTTACCCGCATTATCGTTAAGAGTAAGGGTACCACCCTCAAGGTCAATCGCAGATGCCTTTACTGTTCTTATAACACCGCCATTCTCCATTATCAAGGAGCCTCCCTTAAGGGAAATGCCGATCTCGTAGCTTTTGATATCCGCACCGTCAAGAATGATTTGGCTGGCATTATTGCTTGAAGCCATAAATACGCCGATGGATGCGGCAACTGTTCCTGTTTTGGACGTAGGATCGTTATAGCCCACGTTTACCTTTGTTCCTGTAAGCTTAATGGATATGATTTCATTTGAGTTTGCGTATATACCGTAACAGAAATTGTTGCTGTCAAGGGTAATGCTTCCGCCTGTCATATCAACTGAACCGCTTGTGGACATAATTCCTATGGAATTTTTATCCCTCAAAAGAATATCATAGCTTTTAGCCGCTACAGAACCTCCGTTTTCCGCAAGAATTCCTACAGAATCCGTACCGTTCAACGTGATTTTTGAGTTTGATCCACTCGTGCTGTTGAGCTGTACCATTCCCTGCTCTGTACAAATACCGATTTGATTATTTCCGTTAGTCATCGTAAATGACGTATCGGTTACTGTAAAGCTATTACCCGGAATATCCGTATTAACGGTTGAATAAATTCCGTTTGTATAATTTCCTTCAATAAAGAATTTAGCATTTTTCAAGGAAAGGCTTCCGTTGTTCATATAAACTGCGGATGCAAGTATTTTGTCTGACGATGTTGCTTCAACAGTCTGCTTTTTATAGAAGCTTCCCTCATTTATGTGAAGTACGCCATTCTGCATTGAAAGAATATTGTTGTTACTGCTATGGAAGAGTCCCGAGCTGATATCTACGGTAGCCTCTCCGTGGTTAAGAATACAATATCCCTCTCCCTGTCCTGCCTGAGAGCCCGAGCCGAAGCTTGGGTCAGTCCATATAAAGCTTTCAAAATAGGATGCTCCGAAGGCTGACATATCGTTACCCTTATCGGTTAACGTGTTTGTATTAAGCGCATCGGGAACACGGGAAGAGAAAACTCCCTCACCTACGCTGATGACTCCGCCGCTGGCGTTTACACACGCCGTTGTGGAAAGACCGAAATAAGAGTAGAATCCACCGGTCTGTACTTCAAGAGTACCGCCCTGCATCTGAATAGCTGCGTAATATTGGGACGGAACATCTATTTCCGCTGCGGATTCCACAGTATTCTCATAAGCGTATACGGTAATCTTTAAATAATCGTTTATTGCGTAATCATCCGGCAAAGCAGCGCTTTCATATTCATAAGTGCCATCATGAACATAATAGGTATAATACCAGCTTGCATCCGACGGGTTGTTAAGGTCCGATGCTGCCGATGAAACCTTATCGGAGCGATAGTAAAGATAAGTATCCTTTGGGATATAAAATTCTCCGGTTCCGAGACTTAAGGGCTTATCAACACCGAAGCTTATACTTTTATCCGATGCAAGAAATACGGATTTGTCACAATACAAATTACCGTGGGTGTATATTATCTCACCCGTATTTACCGGATAAGAGCGTATAATTGGCATATAGCTGTTGTTATAGGTATGGTGAACTACCGTATCTCCTACCTTCTCGTTTATCACAAGATTTACGAGCTGCGGCTCATTTTCAACGACTGTGCGTTCTGTTGAGGGAGTGTTTTCCAAAATATCGTGATTATATGAAAGATATTCGGAATAGCGGGGGCCGCTTTCAAAATTACCTGTTACAACTGATAAAGTACCGCCTGTAATGTTAAATACAGAGCCAACGGGATTGTATAGACCGCCTGTCTGCTCTGACGAGGAGTCAGTTACGGTAAGCTTTACTCCCGGGCCGATATTCAAAATAGGCTCAGGACCGTTACGCTGAATTTCAATACCGTTCAAGTCTAGGATAAGGTCCGCTTCAAGGTTTGCTGACTGTTGCGTAATGATAAGGGGGTTTTCAATCTCCTTACTGAGCTGAACGTATGTGTAGCCCTGATTTATAGCAGCAAAAAGCTCCTCCTGTCCCGTAACGACGAATACGCTGTTTACAGTATAATCAAGGTCCGTTTTCGAGTTATACGTTACATCTGTATTTCCTACGTATTTTGAAAGCGTGGGAGCTGTTATGGTTACGCAAAAAACAAGAATTACAACCACAAGGGCGACTATTTTTATTCTTTTTACTCTTTTCATAGCTCTCACTCCTTCCTGTTTCAAGTTAGTTTTCATTATTTGTTTGCTCTTTGTTCAAAGGTTATATTTACCGATAAAGGATAGCTTTTTGAAAAGCTTTGGGAAACGTAATACTTACGCATTGACGGAGTTCCCGCATGGGTGCTAAAGGGGGATGAATACGTATATACCGTGGTGTCTCCGTATGTTCCATCAGACTTGATAGGTGTATAGCTTACAGTTTTTGCAACCACATCAACCTTTTCGTAATGACGGGAAATATCTTTATATACCGTGTTTATTTGTGGTGCGCTTACGCTTTCTTCATTCATTACGTCATTTGGTACGTAAACGCTTTCCTCATTTAAAACAACGTACGGATCTCCTGTGGATACAGCTCCCGTCTCGGGAACTCCTCCGACGTATACATCTTTGCGCGTTATTTCTCTCTCCTGAATTACCGTTACGGTTCCAACAGGTCTTTTTTCAATCGTTGTAACCGTTTCGGTGGTTTCCCTAAGGCTTACCGACGCTTGATTTCCATTTGAGTCAAGACCCGATACGCTAAGCACCTCGGTAGTAATAACGTGATCTGATACAGACGTTTGCTCGTAAACTATAAATACCAATGTTCTCTGCTCAAGCTTTTTCATATTTGCGGTATAATTGCTTCCCTCACCTGTACGGGATTCCTCATACCAATTCTTTGTCGTACTCCAGCCTGTATTGCTGTACGCAGAGGATACATTTGAAACATCGGGCTTTACCGTTGTTTCAACAGTCGGAGATACCGCATTGATTACAGAGCTTGATCCTGCATTATATACCTTTACACTGCCAAAAACAGGCTCGGATATATCTGATAAAAGCTCTGTTTTTCCCGAATTTGCATAAACCTTGATGTTTTCATGGGTGCTTTGAAGCATGAGCTGCTGACCTGAATACAAGGTTTCCGCAGCATTATGTGTAGTCTTATCTATGATAAGTCCGCCCAAATGCGTATCGTCAAGAACCGTTGTAGGTACTAAACGCATTGTATGCTTGTTTGTAGTCTTTACACCTGCGGGAAGCATAAAGTCGGGAGTGGTTACAGTAATATCGTAATAAACCTGAGTTTCCTCAAGTACGATTGTAAGGGGGGAAAGAAGTGTTCCGCCCTCAGCGTTAAAGGCCGGATTTTCCATAACTATCTCTGAAATATCCCATAAACGGAAATTGAGTGTCTGCTCCTTTGTTTCCATTTTAGGAGTTATGCTGACAATTACCTTACCATTGGGAGTGGACGCTGTTGCGGTATAGGCAATCATATCGTTTACCGTTGATTTTGAAACCGTAAAATAAAGATCATTACCGTCTATCGCATTCGCTAATACCTTATCTCCGTTTTTATCATATACATCGCCTATGTAATTTTGACCGTTGTAATCAACGCTGTCCTCTGTACTGAAGGCGTTTTTTGTAAGAATATCCGATACCACTATCTGCGGAAGCATTGCGGAGCCGTCATTATTAATTATCTGAAAAGCCAAGCTTTCCGCAAATATTTTGGGAGAGGTAAAGGTCATTGAGTAGCCTGTACGCACAGTATTTACCTTTTCTCCCTCGAAATTATTTATGGAAAAATCAATTGTACGAATGGCGTTCATGGCCACAAGGTTCTCATAATCACCGTCCAAGCCGGTTCCCCAGAATGCCGTATTCGTAAAGGAAAGGGCGCTGACGCCGTCTATGGATGCGGAATAGGAGAAAAATCCTATGGAAGAAGCGCCTTCACCGTTTTCATCGGATATGAATTTTGCATAGGAGATAAAACCGCCGACAGCAATTATTATAGCAAGTAAAATACTTATAAGAGGTACAATATTTCTTTTTAAAAGCTTTACGCACTTATTCATTCTTTATCTCCTTTCACCGTTTCTTTATTATGCTCATCGCTGCCCTCATCATTACCCGTATCAAATAAAAATGAGGCTATCGCAACGAGAATTGCGAAGCCCGTAAGGTATATCCATCCACGGTTTCTAACCCATTTGAGGGTAGAGCCCGCTCCTTCTTTTATCTTAATAACTTCGCCAAGTATCTCATCCTCGCTAACGGGGAATCTATCGTTTGTATTATTTGCATCCCCTTTGGTAATATATTTACCGTCTGAGGTTTTTCCGACTATTCTATGGGTCGTCGGTACTGTTTCGTCATCCCGTAGATATGTTATGATATCATTTATTTCATAATCCTTCGTTTTTGTTATCACGATAAGATCGTTTACCATAATTTCATCCTGCATACTGCCGCTTTCCACACACAGGAATGAATAACCGAAAAGTCTCGGCACGGGATACCGTATGATATATTTATCTATCAATAGCCATACGGCGGTAACAGCTATAAACAAAATTACCGCGCTTAAAGCTGTCGATATTACGATTTTCACTATTTTTGTTGTTTTTTTAGACACCGGAGCCGCCGTTTTCATGTTAATCTACCTGCTCCATTATCACTCCGAAGCTGAAATCAAGCTTCGTATTTACATTATATTTAGGATCAATTGTCTTGCCCTGTGAATATGCGGCAATAACTGAATCAAGCTCGTTATAAAGAGCCTTTTCCGCATCATCAGCGCCGTTTTCGTAGGGCCATTCCCAACTTATTACAAATCTTAAATCAGCTTCATAAGATGCGTTTACTGTATATTCAAAGCTGTTTAAATACGTTATCACCTCAGCAAAGCTCTTTTTGCTGAAAATTTTAGTTTCAACCCCATTATCATAAACGGTAAGAGACCATTTGATGGGTACGTAATTGACGCTCGAATATTTTACGGAAACGTCTTCTCCGTCTGCGCTCATTGTAATTTTTGCCTTTACCTCTGCACTGCCGGTTATGGTCAGAACCATCTCACCCGATGTGTCAGGTGTTACTACGGTTCCCTCAGCCTGCGCTCTTACTGCATAGTCCTCATTTTTAAGTCCCGCCTCTGCCTTAACACCGCCTTGATAATGCTGTGAGAACATATTTGAGCCATCAAAATTAATATTAAATCCCCAAGCTGTTGCGGACGCCGTGGGTGAATCATTATCAATTTCAGAAACAAATTTCGCATACATATTGCTGACGATAGCTGTAAGAATCGTTGCAAACACAAATAAAACTAGTGCCATACGAATAAAGATATTAGATTTTGCGCCTTGTTTTTTCAATATGACACCCCCCTACCTGATATTATGTTCAAAAAGCAGTAACCGATATGTTTACTGCTTTTTATTCCTTTCTTCTTTCATACGCATTATTTCCTTGCGTATTTCCTCAATTTTTTCATCCTTTTCATCCTTGCGATTCTTTTCATTTGCATAGGATCTAAACAAGAGATATACCGCTAAAACAAG
This sequence comes from Clostridia bacterium, assembly GCA_017508405.1. Lineage (GTDB taxonomy): Bacteria > Bacillota > Clostridia > Oscillospirales > CAG-272 > RGIG2000. Next base: position 15,250 of record JAFVYY010000120.1, on the reverse strand, counting down.
GATAGCTATTACTACAATGGGCGTTCTGATTACATTTACGACCTTACCCATGCCACCTAAGCTAAAGGCTACTCTGCCCTTAACATTTTTTTATAGATATCGGATCGTCTTCCGTATTATTTGCCGTACCGCGTGTCGTAATTTGGTCTCCGTCTATCTTAACCACCTTATGTACGACAAGCATACCCTTGGACTGATATACAATTACATCATCAAGCTCTATGGACTTGTCCTTAACCACAAAAATAAGGTCGTCAACGGAAAGCTCCGGCTCCATACTTCCCGACATAATAACGCCAATGCCAAAGCCAAGTGGCATTGGCATTTGATCGTTCATAAGCATTTTGGCGTTCATACCGTAGATACCGAATCCCAAAATCAGGCTTATCATTATGAACAGGATTATTCTTACAATTAACTGTCTTTTTTTCTTTACCATTTGTTTGCGCGTTTGTTGAGCAACCATGAAACGTAGAATATAAGCATAGCTATATTAATAAACAACAAAATGAACCAAAGCCAACGGATAGTTCCGCCGTGTTCTACTTCTCCCTGTCCCTCTTCTGTAATAACAGTACCGCCCTGAGCAGTGGGATCTATATGCTCCTCTGCATAGGTGTTGATTTCAAGTGAAACGGATGCTCCGCCGTTACCCTTGCCGTTATCCAAAGCGGCTTGATTGCCGAGATATGTATCAAGCTCATCATTTCCGCCCTCATATTCCCACATTATCTCAAGCGTAAAGCTCTCATATGAGCTTGCGCCAAGCTGACTGGGATATGAAATTGTATCTACGTCTGAAATAAGCTTCCATTCGGACTCGGAGCCTATAAGATATTTACCTGAATCTGTATATAGCTTGACCTTTAACGGAAAGGTAATTTCGTTATTTTCCTTGCCACCGAGAATAAGGATAAAGCCGATATTCGTATCGTACCTTACCGCTACGTTACCGTCGTTATAAAGGGAGAACTTATATTCCGACTTGGAGCCGGGAGCTATTACCTTATCACCATTTTGTGAAACTACCGTTGTAACGCCCTCGCCGTTTTTGTAATCGGATTTAAATATATTTACCGCAGTTCCGCTTTCCCACTTTTTACCCTCTCCGTCGCTTATTTCAAAGGAGGGATTCTTTCCTACAACGAAGAATATATCCTGATCCTCGGGCAAAACGTTATTTACCTTAAGAGCTATAACGCCGAGAGTTACAAGAAGTAAGATGAAAACGATATTTACCATTAACATAATACGAACGTAAACGGAGCGTTGTTCTCTTTTATATTCGCTTACCGCACTTTCGTATGCTTCATTAGTTTGCAATACCATTACCTCCTATTATTTTGTAATGATTATTCAAATAACACGTCAGTCAATTTGTGTTATTGATATATCAAGAGTAAAGGAAACGGTAGGAGCCTCTGCAAGCATTCCTATTTTTGTATCCCTTATATTGTTGTTTAACGCACCCGCAGGGGCTGTTGCAGGATCAAAATCCCATTTCCATGTGACTGTAAGTGATTTGTTAAGCACAGTACCCGGTTCAAAATACTGTGTTTTGGTCAATCCGCCGCTTGAGCTTGCAGCTCCCGTGGTGTCGTCCATCAAAGCGGCAATTACTGCACTTTCAAGCTCGGATTCAAGCTGTGCCAGGGTCTGCCCGCTTTCTAAAAAGATTTCAGTACCATCTATTGTAAAGACTAACGGACAGTAGGTGAAATTTCCACCCTCGAAAATCGTCCATCCTGAAAGCTGAAGATTTGCCTTAACCGTATATTCTATAGCAACCTCGGGAGTGCCTGTAATGGTTACCTCTGCAAGAGTACCGTTCGTTCCCGGTGCAACTACTTTTTTATTCAAATCAGAAGATACTACGGTTTCACCGTATGCATTACTGAACGCGCTATTGCCTGCGACATTTAACACTATGCCCCATTTAGCCACGCGAGCGCTGTCCGTAGCAGTACCTCCCGTAGTATATTTTGCAAGTGTTCCACTAATACCGCAGGTCGTAACCATACACAGTATCAGAAGTATCGCGGCGAGCTTTAAATACTTGTTTTTAAGCATTAAAGTTCCTCCGTTAAATATTTATTTTTACAATTGGTCCAAATTTTTGGGCAAATTGGAAAAACAAATATTATGCCGTATATCCCCACCCACACGGAGTGGGGATACCGACTTAATTATAAGCTTTTAATAGATTAAATCGTTTGACAAATTATTTAACAGATTAAAGGAATAATTTTTTGATTAGTCAACCTGAGTTGCTGTAGCTGTAATGTCGAGGTCGAAATCAAGACAGTAATCGTCTGTAGTGTATTCGCCAACTGAAAGACCTGCAGCCAAATCACCGAGAACTGTATCAAATCCGTCTGCGGTAGCGTCTACGTTAAATGTCCAGCTCCATTCTACCTCAAGAACAGGAACATCTGTTCCGTTATCTGTGTAAGAAGGTGTTAAAGCAGAATTATCTGTTGTATAGAAGTACTTACCTGCGGAAACATCATAGTAGAAATCTATCTTTCCAATGATAGCAGCGAGGTCAGCTACTGTATATACTGCTGCGCCAACCGGTGATCCATCCATCTTAACTGTCAAAGCAACGGGTCTGTATACGTCACTGCTGTTATTCGCAACCTTGTTTAAGAATATAACCTTAGATGTTGATTCGTTCAAAGCAAATGTTGCCTTATAGGAAACCTCGGGTTCACCTGTAGCTGTGAATGTGTATGCATCACCTGATGTACCGGGAGCAACAACCTTACCTGTTCCCGCTTTAACTGTGTACTGCATTGTTACGCCTGTAGGTAATGAAGCTGTACGAGTATATTCACCGGCAAGCTGTGTACCGATATTGAAGGATACGCCCCACTTTGCAACCTTAGCAGCATCAGTAGATGTTACGCTTGTTGTATACTTAGCGAAAGTGCCGCTGATTGCGCAGGTTGTGATAAGACAAAGCATAAGCATTACGGATGCAAGTCTTAAAAATTTGTTCTTTTTCATAATTTTCTCCTTTTCAATTTGTGTTTAACATTTATTTTTTTCTATTTTAAGCTTATTTTATATTTTAATCGCTCGGCTCTCCTTAAGCCTTACGAATAAATACCTTTAATCTTTTGTTTCTTCGTTTTCTTGTGTTTCTTCGGATTCGGTAGGCTTTTCTGCGTTTGCCTGCTGACTCTTCAGAGCCTGAAGCTCAGCCATAAGCGCTTCAATATCGTTTTCCTTGACCTTATCCTTTTTCTTCGCTCTGTAAAGTTCATAACCTACAAGAGCCGCCAAGGGAACAAATATACAAATGATAAGTCCCGCAGTGGACTGCATAAACATTGCGATATGACCGACACCGCCTATGCGTCCGCCCTTATAAAGTCCGACTATATCGTCCTCGCATACAGGCATCTTATCCTCGGTATTGTTGTTTGTACCCTTTGTCGTAAAGTAGATTTTTCCATCCTTTACATAGGGATCTTCATAAATTTCGTGAGTTACGATGCTCGTGCCGTTGCCTGCAGGATCAAAGAAAGAGATTACGTCACCTTTTTTCAATGCTTTTATTTCTTCATCATCAAGAACGTGACATATAATCAAATCTCCCGCATTGATATCGGGCTCCATTGACTCCGTAAGTACGATAAGCGGAATCTTACCACCTATACTCGGCACGTCGTCACTCACAAGGCTTTTGATAATAAGAGTGCAGTTTATTATGAGAATAGGAATTAAGAGCACACACAGTACGATACCTACGATGGTGCTTATTTTCTGTTTTTTGTCCATAGGTGTCGCATTATCCTTTTCAGGAGCGGTATCCCCTGTGCTTTTCTTAAAAAATTTAAACATTTGCAGTATCCTTATTTTCCTCAGTTTCTTTTGCCTTCTGACGCTGTTCTCTGCGTTTTTCTCTTGCAAGCTGCTTCTTATATTCCTTTTCCTCTTCTATCTGCTGACAAACACGATCAATACCGTCCTTAGCCACGCCGACTGCAGAGGGCTCATTGATCTTAACGGAGGTTGCCGCAGGCTTCATCTTTACGTTGTTTTCGCTTGCGTATGCCTTGAAATCTCTATCGATAAAGATAAATTCACAAACGATCTCACCGCGCTTGATCATCATACGCACAAGACGGTTAGCGCCGATCTTGTAGTCTGTGTAGTTATTGTTACTGAATTCTTTAACTCCCTCTTTTGAAAGAGCGTGCTTTACTATAGCATCGTAAAACTCTTTATAAAGTGAAGAAAGCGCTTCATACTTTTCGGAATGTGTAAGACGGGTCTTGTTAAAGGTAACCTCGCTGTCATCATGCTCCTCTACGATTTCTACAGGAGCGGGAATTTCTTCTTCAATTACGGGAGTGGGAGCGATGACCGGCTCTTCCTTAACAGTAGCCTCAGGCTCTTTAACTGCGGGAACCGCTACCTCCTTGATTACAGTAACGACATTCTCCTCTTTGTCGTTCTTCTTTTTTCTTGACTGACTTGCAGCCTCACGCACAATATCCCTTGCTATTACAAGCACAGAAAAAAGGCAAAGCATACACAAGAAAATCATAAAAAATGTTAATGTGATTTCCAAAGCTTGTTCCATACGTCTCTCCTTATGTAAAATTTCTCTCGTTCCGAAGGTGCTAACGCTTTATTGCCGTATGCATAAATATACGCAGTATACACCGTAAGCATTAAAACAGCTTACAACGGTCTTTCTCGTCTCAACACCTTAAGTGAATTAATTATATAATAATTACTCGCCCGTTTCAATAGTTTTACAATTTTTTGTATACATAAACAAATTTGAGGACTTTGTTAGTTCCAGACGGAACTGTTTTTTGTGCAATTTTATTAATTTTAACTAACGGTAAGCTTATTTTCAGTCAAATGTTAGGTTTTTCCTTGCGTTTCCCGCTTTCTCCATTTGAGATGCATATAAGAAAGCTCGTTACGTATTTTTGCAGTAAAAACGTTGACATGTCAAAAATTTTCGATACGTTATGCATTTTTTGTGTCACTTTCTTGAAAGCTCCATACATAGCTGTCACGGTATTAAAAATTTGCTTTTTCGGTTAAGTATTGTTTATGCTCTTTTCCTTCCGATATTCATATCTTCTGCTATGGTCGGGATAATTATTTATCGTCTATGCATAATCGGCGCAGCGATGATTTGCAACGCTGCGCCGATTATTCACTATTCAAAATTAAATTTGCTTAAAGAGATTTGATATAATCCTCAAGCTCCGATTTGATAACAGCCACCTGCGGTCCGTAAACTACCTGAACGCCGTTTCCCCTCCTTATAACCCCTCTTGCGCCGCTCTCCTTAAGCTTGGCATCGTTTACCGTTTCAGGGGAATTTACAGTTACACGAAGCCTTGTCGCACAGCAGTCAAGACCGACTATATTATCCTTACCGCCAAGTCCCTCAAGGATGAGTGCGGATATGCGGTCAGCGCCTCTTTCCTTGTTTTTCTTTTCATTGTAATCTGCTCTTGTATAAAGCTTTACATCCCCGTCGCCCTCTTCTCTTCCCGGAGTTGCGTAGTTTTTCTTCCTTATGAGGAATCTGAACAGGAAGAAATATATTGCAAAATACACGAGTCCCACAATAGGTATCATAATCCAATTGGTTTTTGCATTACCCTGAAGAATACCGAAAAGAGTCAAATCTATTATACCGCCCGAAAATGTCATACCGACACCTACGTCAAGGATGTGCATAAGCATATACGACACACCGGCAAGGACCGAGTGTATGACGTACAGTATGGGGGCTACAAACAGGAAAGTAAATTCTATGGGCTCTGTAATTCCTGTCAGCATTGACGTAAGGGCTGCCGATAAAAGCAATCCTCCTGCCGCTTTTTTCTTTCGGTCGTCTGCGCAGGTATACATCGCAAGCGCCGCACCGGGTAATCCAAATATCATAAAAGGAAATTTTCCGCTCATAAAACGTGTTGCCGATACGGAGAATTTTGTAACGCTTGGCGATGCCAGCTCTGCAAAGAAAATATTCTGCGCTCCGTATATCATAACACCGTCGATCAAGGCTGAGCCTCCGACACCCGTCTGCCAGAAGGGCAGGTAAAACACGTGGTGTAAGCCGAACGGGATCAATATTCTTTCTATGAATCCGTAAATAAGAGTTCCCGCATAGCCGGATTTTAAAACAAGGTCGCCGAGGGCATATATTCCCGACTGAACAAAGGGCCAAAGAAAGAACATCAAAACGCCCACAAGAATATAGGCGGTGGTGGATATGATGGGGATAAATCTTGAGCCGCCAAAGAAAGATATTACGTTTGGCAGCTTAATTTTGTAAAATCTGTTTGTAAGGTAGGCAACACCGAGCCCTACGATAATACCTCCGAAAACGCCCATCTGCAATGATTCTATTCCCACTACGTTTGCAACGGTACCCTCCGCCATTGCGCCCGCCTCCAGCTTACCCGAGATAAACAAAAGGGAGTTTATAGTCTTATGCATTACGAAGAAGGCGATTGCGGCAGACAAGGTTGCAGTTGCCTTTTCATTCTCCGCCATTCCAAGGGCTACACCCATGGCGAAAAGCAACGGTAGGTTGTCAAATATAACGGTACCTACCGAGGAAAGCAAGGTAAAGGCTGAATACAAAAAGGTACCCGGACCCATTATACCTATCAGGTTAAACGCCTCAAGAGTTGTAACGTTAGTAAAGGATGCTCCGACACCGAGAAGCAGACCCGCTATGGGTAAAAGCGCAATGGGCAGCATAAATGCCCTGCCGACCCTTTGCAGAACGCTAAAAACCTTTGAGCCTCTTTTTTCTTTTACAGCTGTGTTTGACATAATTATCCTTTCGGTTAAAATTTATTTCATCCTGTATTGCAGTACGGGTGTTACACCCGCCTCTGCCGTCCCGTACTTACATTTCACGATTTCGATTTCATCATCATTGGTAATCAAAACGGCAGTTTCCGTGGGAATACCCCTTTGCTTTATCTTTTCAATATCAAAGATACAAAGAGTGTCACCCGCCTTTATTTTTTGTCCCTCCCTCACGCAAGGATTGAAGCCCTTGCCCTCAAGAGAAACAGTATCTACTCCTATATGGATAAGAATCTGAAGTCCGTCGGAGTTTTTTACCGTATACGCATGGCTCGTATCCGTCACCACCTCGACAATTCCGTCCACAGGGCTGACTATTTTCCCGTTTTTCGGCTTGATTCCGTACCCTCTGCCCAGTATTCCGCGAGAAAATACGTCGTCGGGGATATTTTCCGTAGGAATAACCTCTCCGTCGCATACTGACAAAAGAGTTTTTTCTTTTTTAGATGAAAACAGCATTCTTTTCCTCCCTTATTTTAAAAATTCGGACACATAGTCGGGGTTTTTTGCCCTTTGTCCGTTTTTACTCTTTAAAATCTATTTTATCTTGTTTTTCAAAAGATATTCCCACAAAACGTAAATTTGCGTTAAAATGCCGTTTTTTACATAACGGTATGCAATTTTGCGTAAATTTTCGCATGTTTAATCACTAAGTGATAGGTGTCAACAGACAATTGCTTGACACATAAAACAAATTGTAGTATAATATATAAAAACGTTAAGGAGGTATATATGCTATACGTCGCTTTGGGTATCATTGCCGCAGCTTTTATAATTTTTTCGTTACCGTTTATACGCCTCCTTGCAAAGCGTATTTCACTCGTTACAAGACTCAAAAGGGTATGTAAAGCCAAGGGGTTTTCTCTTGTCGGAGTCAAGCCCTTATGGTTTTTATCCCCAAACAGCTCCAAAAACTGTGATTTTTACATAGTTAAGGAATACGAAATACTTTGCGTTAAGCTTTTCGGACTCAGACGAAGAGATTCTACACTTGTATTCACGCATAACAACAGGTTTTTCCTTCGTAAATACGTCAAAGGGCTTCCTCCGACCATAGTTTACAGTTCTCCTATAGAAACGAGAATAAAAGCCCTGCCAGAATACAATTTCCGTTACAAATATAAGCTTGAATGGGAGCTTAAAAAGCCCACAAGCGTGCTTCTTATTAACCCTGTTTCGGCAGAGATCAAATACGCTCCGAAAACAGGCGGAGAGCGTACGATAGGCTCAAATGAGCAAATTAACAATTACGAAATTGCATCCCTTTCAAGATTTATTTCATTCTACGTGGAGGATATAGTTATACTATGAGTAATATTCCGTCCTTTCTCGGTAAGCCCCGAGAAAAAGAAATTTCCTACCGCATTTTTACCGATCTTCAGCTTGATAGCCTTTTGTCACCTGCGGCAAGAAAAATACTTGCTTTTCCCTGCGGCAGCGATGAAATTTTACGCCGTCAGGAATTTTTCAAATTACTTTACAGCGACGAACGCATATTTGAGTGCGTAAAGAACTCCATCTCGGCGTTAAACGCCTATCAAACCGCTTTTGGCGTATGGGACGCTTCTTCCGTTCCATCGGAAAAATGCTATTTGTTCATTAAGCTTTTAGAGGAGTATTTAAAAGTATGCTCCGCTCTTTCCGAATTTGACGGCTTCGGTTCTATCGGAACGGAAATAGCCGATTATTTTAATTCCGATTTCATGATGTCGAGAAGAACAAAAATGGCTCAAAGCATTAAAAATGCAAAAATTATTCTTTCTCGAGTAAGCACATACGTTTTCACGTACGGAGAGCATTCTCAGGTGTCAAAATATAACGCTCCCCACACACATTACGAATACGGGGCGGCACTTTTTGCAAAATTAGGACTTACAACGCCTGAAAAACGCAAAATGAACGGAAAGGTGCATATTACTCTTTCAAACGGAATTACCGAGCTTTTCGGAAACGAGTATTACCGTGTTTCCGCACTGCTGAATCCTTATCAGTCAATAAACTTCAGAGAGCTTTTCATATACGTAAGAGAGCTTAACTTTTATAAAGAGATGAAGGCTTTTTGTGAGAAAGTGCAGAGCTACGGTATTCCAACGTGTTTCCCCCGTGTTTCGGCAAATAAACGATACGTGTGCCGTGATTTATACGATATTTCGCTTATCGTTAAGGAATGCTACGATATTGTTCCCAACGACACCTGGTTTGATAAAGACCGAATATTTTTCTTCCTGACAGGAGCTAACGGCGGCGGTAAGACAACTTATCTTCGCTCTGTCGCCATAAATCTTATTTTATTCCTCGGCGGTATGCCTGTTTTTGCAAGGGATGCGGATATTTATCCCTTTTCATCCATTTACACGCACTTCCCCAAGGATGAAAGATTTGCTCAGACAGGCAGACTTCACGAAGAAATGATAAGAACCAAGGAAATTCTCGGAGAATGTGATAACGATGCATTTATACTCTTCAACGAAACGTTTAGCGGAACGGATGACAAAAAAGGATTCGAGCTGCTGCTTGAAACCGCAAACGAGCTTAAGGAACGTAATATAGGCGGTCTTTATGTTACGCATTTTCACGAAATTTCAGACACGTCCTTCCCTATTTTAGGTGTTATTATAGATAAGGATGACGAAAATAGGCGAACGTTTAAGATCTCATTGAAAAATGATGAAAAATGCTCATACGCACACGATATTCTCGTAAAATACGGACTTGATAAGGCAAGTCTTGAAAAAAGGGGGTAATATAAATGCTTGATATTCTTTATAAAGACGAGCTATCCCTTGCAAGCGCCGGTAAGATGAGTAAAAGGGCTATCTATCACCTTTGCCTTGACAAGTCGCTGCAGCTGTTTTTTCCGGATCTCAAAAGAGCAAACAGCTTTTTTGACGTTCTTACAAAGCCCTTGACCCGCAAGGATGACATAAAATTCCGTCAGGACATATTCGGTGATTTCCTTGAAAACGACGGCTTATTTACCACCCTTAACGGTACATTTGAAAGATTTAAGGAAGCTCGGGATTCCCACAACCGTTCAAAAAGCACGGCTATCGGAGGTGCTGTAAGCTCCGGAGGCTCTCTCGGTATTGTATGCTCTACTCTGCAAATGAACGCTTTGTTTTTGAAAAGAGCGCTTTTATTTGTAAGGGAGCTTGCAAAGGTTTTGGAAAAGGCGGAGCTTAAATCCGAGGGACTTATCCGTGTACGTGACGACATTACGGAGCTTGCATTTAACGAAAACGTACCCGAGGCTATAAGATTCTGCGCAAAATTCGAGGGCTACACAATTTACAAGAACACGGACTATAAGGTGGAAATCAATTCCGACGGAGCGATTTCGTCCTGCTCTGCCATTGATGATATTTACGTAAAATATGCCGTTACTGAAGCAAAGGGATTATTTTCATTCTTCAAAAAGCCTAAGGAAGAGGAAGAAAAGGGATATGCGCTTATTCCCGACGTAACTGCGGATTTCTACTCAAATCTCGTAAGCGGAGCTTTATCCGAGCTTTCCCGTGCTTTCGAAAGCTGGGGAGATCAGATATACAAAAAATATCTATCCGTATATAACCAGCTGTACTTTTATGAAATTGGACTTAAATATATTTCAAGAACAAATCATTACGGAGCCAAAACAGTATTTCCCGTTATAACCGACAAGAAGGGGTTTAAATATACCGACCTTTACGATATGCTTCTTGTTTTCCGTGACCAGAGCGTCAACAGAATCACACCCAATTCATTATCCGTTGATTCTAACAAGGACGGAGTTCTTATATTCGGAGATAACGGAAGCGGTAAGACGGTATTCCTGCGCTCCCTTGCCTGTATGCAGGTCCTCGGTCAAGCCGGATTACCCGTTCCGTGTGAGGATGCGGAAATATATCCGTACAGCTCCATCTACACCCAATTTTCCGAGGGTGAAAAAATGTTCACTAAAGGAAACGATGCGGGCAGATTCGAGCAGGAGGTTTCTGAAATTGCGGAAATGATAGATAACCTTACCGACAATTCTCTGATAATTTTAAACGAAACCTTCCAGACTACCGCCTACGAGGAGGGCGCCATAGGTCTTTGTGACATTTTAAAATATTTTACAAGTAAAAACGTAGCTTGGATACTTGTAACTCATTTAACTCAAATGAGAGACTACTATTCAAATAACGATGCCTACTTTATGCGCACGGACGGAGCGTACAAGGTAGTCCCCGAAATTTAAAAGCAAAAAAGCAAGAGTAAAGGCTTTCCTTACTCTTGCTTTTTATTTTTATTAGATATGAACATATATTCATATCTTTATATTTTTGTTTTAGCCCTTATTTTTTATCTCAGCATTGCTTCAAGCTCTGCTTTTGGGGCAATTCCAACCTTTTCGGCGATTATTTCCTTGTTTTTCACTACAAAAAGCGATGGAATACTCATTACGCCGAATTTAGCGGCAAGCTCCTCCTCCTCGTCAACGTTAACCTTGCAAACCTTAATATCCGGATTTTCCTCAGCTATCTTATCGACAATGGGAGAAACCATTTTGCACGGACCGCACCATACGGCATAAAAGTCTATAAGTATTTTTTTATCGCAATTAAGAACCTCGTTTTCAAAATTGTCCTTTGTTAAAGCTATTACCATTTTCATTCCTCCTTTATATCAATGTTCAATATTTGCTCCGCTTCATCTCCCGGGAGCATGGAGATATCCCTTAACTTTCTCTGTATCGCCTTTGTTCTCGTTACTGCAAGATTGCTCAGCTCACGGCTTGCCTCCTCAACCTTCTTATGTGCCTTATCAAGTATTCCCGCAAACTTTTCAAACTCCGTTTTAACTGCGGAAAGAAGAGCAAACACCTCACCTGATCGTTTTTGAATCGCTAAGGATTTAAATCCCATTTGTAATGCGTTAAGAAGAGCAGTCAAGGTAGAGGGACCGGCTATATTAATTTTATAATCACGCTGAAGCTCCTCAAAAAGTCCCATATCGATAGCCTCTACATAAAGTCCCTCTATGGGCAAGAACATAATTGCGAAATCGGTAGTGTTGGGCGGATCGATATATTTATCATGAATATCCTTTGCAAACTTTTTAAGATTTTGTTTAAGCTCCTTCTTCGATGCTTCAATCTTCTCTTTGTTACACTCATCCATTGCCTCCTTAAGCCTTGTATAGCTTTCAAGAGGGAATTTAGAGTCTATCGGCAGGTAAACAGCATTTTCGTCTCCCGGCATCTTAATAGCGTATTCTACCGGGTCGTGGGAGCCGTCCTTCGTTACCTTGTTCTCCTCGTACTGTTCCTTGGTAAGAATCTCGCTTATTATATTACCGAGGATAACTTCGCCTACGATACCCTTGATTTTAACATTAGAAAGCACCTTGTTAAGAGAGCCTACGTCCTTTGCAAGTCCCTTAATTTCTCCTATGGCGTTGTTGACCTCGCCAATCTGCTTTATCACACTCTCAAAGGACTGCTGAAGTCTTGCGTTTAACGTTTTTTCAAGCTTTTCATCTACGGTTTTCTGAATATTTTCAAGCTTTTCCGCATTTTCTCTGCGAATTGACGCCAGATTTTCCTTAACGTCTGCGTTTATTTTTTCAATAAGAGCGGACAGCGTTTTTGAAAAATCCTCTAATTTTTCCTTAATACTCTTTGATACAGCCTCGTTGCTCTGCGCATTGGTCTGCATAATTTCCTTAAAGGAATTACTGAGAGTATTAAGGGTTTCTATATGGCTTTTCACCTGTGATTCAGTAAGCTTATTCATATTATCAGTAAGCTTTGTTATTTCCTTTTCCACGCTCTCTCCGAAGGATTTATTGGCTGTGGAAATTCCGGATATAAGCATCGCTCCCATTTCGTTTACTGCGGCATTCACCGCGCGCCTTATTTCCTCGCCGGATTCTTTTGTTCCTTTATCCTTCCCGCCCTTTGCAGTAAAGAAGAGAAGTAATGAAAGAAGGATTATGGCGATTACATTAAGGACTATTAAAATTATGTCCATATTTCCTCCTTAAATGCTTACTTATATTAAAAGTATAACATTTTATTTATAATTTTTCAAGTAAAGTTAAATTTTTCTTTGAATTTTGGATTTATATGTGTTATACTTAAAATAGATAAATATTGTTCAAAGAAAAGAGGACTTAGGATGGCTAAATACAGGCAGAACAGAATAAATGACGCTGTAAAGGAGGAAATGGCGCAGATCCTTCGTGACGTTAAGGATCCACGCATTGCAGAGGCGCTTGTTTCAATTACGGCTGCAGACGTTACAGCGGACCTCAAGTTTGCGAAAATTTTCTATTCCGTTTACGGCGGGGACCAGACTGAGGTAGCAAAAGCTCTTAAAAACGCTCAGGGCTTTTTCCGTTCCGAGCTTGCAAAAAGAATAAACTTAAGAATCACTCCCACTCTTACATTTGTATACGATTCATCCGCCGAATACGGCGCTAATATTTCCAAAATACTCAAGGATCTTGATATAAAGCCCTTGGAGGAAGATGATGACTGAATTAAAGCTTGACAGTCTTAACGAAATAATTAAGACTCCTAAAAAAACCGCTATCGTTTGTCATAAAAACCCCGATCCCGACACACTCGGTTCCGCTGTAGGTCTTTCCTACATTCTTCGTCATTTCGGCTCCGACACTAAAATAGTGTGCTGTGAAAAGCTTCCTGCAAGGCTTTCATTTATAGTCGACGGAGAAGAGATCCTTTATTCAGGCGATCTTTCGGAGTTTCAGCGTGTTATTGCGGTAGATGTAGCGTCCCCATCGCAGATGGGTGAGCTTGACATATGCTGCGACAGGGTAGATATTACGATCGACCATCATTCCATGAACACAAGATTTTCCGATTATTATATGGAAAATTGTGCGGCATGTGCCCAGATCATATTTAAAATCGCACACTCCCTCGGACTTTATGATATATTACCCTTAAAATTTTTTGAGGCTATCTATGCAGGAATTTCCGGAGATACCGGATGCTTTAAATACTCAAACGTTACAAGTGAAACCTACGTTATAGCCTCCCTGCTTGTGGAAAAGGGAATAGACTGTGCGGAGATCAACCGTCTGATCTTCGACTCAAAAAGCTATGGTGAGATCGTTGCGGAAAAGGTTACCTATCAAAATATGAAGCTTTACTCAAACGGTAAGCTCTCTGTAATCCTGTTCACAAACAAAATGAAAGAGGAAAACAATTTAACCGATGAGGATATAGGCGATATAGTAAACCACATCAGGCAGATACAGGGAGTGTCTGTAGCTGTGTCGATCAAGCAATCGTCAAAGGACGAAACCAAATTTTCCATTTCATCAAGATCGAATAATGATATCGATGTTTCAGCCCTTTGCGCCGAATTCGGCGGAGGCGGACATCTTCGCGCCGCAGGATGCACCGTTATAGCAAGCTCTCCCGACGAAGCCGAGAGCAGGGTTGTTTCAGTCTTTTCAAGGGAGCTTAAATAATGGCAGAGGAATTAAACGGCGTTATAATTATTAACAAGCACAAGGGCGTTACGTCCCACGATATAGTATTCAAGATAAGAAAGCTTTTCAATACCCGAAAGGTGGGGCATACAGGTACTCTTGACCCTATGGCAGAGGGAGTTTTACCCGTGCTTATAGGCAGAGCCGCAAAGGCGGCAGAGTATTTAACTGCCGAGGACAAGGGGTATACCGCCGAAATTCAGCTTGGTATTACCACGGATACAGAGGATACGAGTGGTAAAATTCTTACAAAAAGCGACACTTTACCCGCCAAAAATGATTTTTTTGAAGCGTGCAAAAAATTCACGGGGGATATTAAGCAGATTCCTCCTATGTACAGCGCTTTAAAGGTTAACGGTCAAAAGCTATGCGACCTTGCAAGAAACGGAATAGAAATAGAAAGGGAAGCAAGGCCTATACATATTTCCGCCATTATCCCCGAGGAAGTGGATGAAAAAGCCGGTATTTATAAAATGGACGTAAGCTGTTCCAAGGGCACTTACATAAGAACTCTATGCGCCGACATAGGCGCTCACCTCGGATGCGGCGGAGCGATGAGCAAATTACTGCGCACAAAAAGCGGAAATTTCACTCTTGACCAAAGCCATACTATATCCGAGCTTGAAAAAATTTCTTATGAGGACAGATGTAGGCTTATCATACCGACAGAGGAGCTTTTTTCAGACTGTGATAAGGTTTTTCTTTCCGATTTTTACTCCCGCCTTGCGAAAAGCGGATGTGAAATTTATCAAAGCAAAATAAAAACAGGCTACCCCGTCGATGAATTTGTTACGATGTGGGACAAAAAAGGATTTTTCGCTCTCGGTCAAGTAAAACAATATGAAGGCGGCACGGCAATTAAGGCTGTAAAGTTATTTGTAATATAAAAAGCAGACGCATT
>JAFVYY010000119.1 GCA_017508405.1 Clostridia bacterium | reverse complement strand
TTTGAAAAGACAGTTAAGATAAACAACGCATTTAAGCTCTGGCAGGCATACAGACTCCGTGATGCTCTTATTTCACAGATCACCTATATGACGGCTATGAAGGAATACGTAAAGGCAGGTGGAAAGTCCCGTGGCTCCGCTATTTACACATCCGCAAAGGGTAACGTACCCGCTAAGATGGAAGAAACATTCCGCTTTGAGCTTGATACGGGTGATTTTGACACTACAGTTCTTGAAATCAACTTTGCCGATAACTGTAAAGCGACAACACGTCCCGTAAGACCGTTGCCCGAGGGCGGAGGCTTCTTTGAAAACGTATGGCGTGAATACAGAGAAACGAAGAATATATACTGATTTTTAGGAGAAATGCTATGAAAACCGGATTGGTATCTGTAACCTTCCGCAAGCTGACAATTAAAGAAATCATTCAGCTTGCTAAGGATAATTCACTTAAATCCATAGAATGGGGCTCTACCCCTCACATCGATGCGGGAGAGGTTAAGCTTGCCCGTAAGGTAAGAAGTCTTATGCACGGCGCAGGTCTTACCTGCGAGTCCTATGGCTCCTATTACGGAATACTTTACAGAAAAGGAGTTCACAAGCCCTATCCCTTCAAAAAGCTTTGCAAGACTGCTGTGGCTCTCGGCGCTAAGACCATACGTATCTGGCCCGGCTTCCCCGGTATGCAGCCCTACTCCGAAAGCGATATAAGAAAGGCTGTTGCTCATACAAGAGAAATTTGCCATATTGCAAAGAAATACGGTCTTACCCTCTCTATGGAGTGCCATTTCTGGACTATTACTGAAAACTATAAAAATTCTCTTGACTTTATCAAGAGAGTCGGCTGTGACAATCTTAAAATATACTGGCAGCCTAATCCCTACGAATCCAAGGAATATAATCTCGAAGCCGCAAAGGCGCTTCTTCCCTACGTTACAAACGTACACGTATGCCATTGGATAAAGCAGGACAAGAAGCCCCTTAGCGAGGGACTTGACGACTGGCGGGAATATTTTGATGTTTTAAAGACAGACGACGACCGTGTGTTTATGCTTGAATTTATGCACGACGGCGAGCCGGAGTCATTACCCGCAACATCAGATACTCTACACGAAATTATGGGGATCACAAAATGAGCATACTTAATAAATCATACGATAAAAGCATATGGCAGGAATACCGTACAAATCCCGATTTCAAGGAAACCCTTGAATATCTTGACAGCTGCTATGAAAAATTCTGTATAGGCGAAATTCCCGCAACCAAGTTCAGCGAATTCCGTCTTTTCAAGGACGTGGGCGACAGAACTACGTATCAAAAAAGCTTTTTTATCCGTCAGCACAGACTTTTTACATGTATCTTTCTGTCTCTTATCTATCCCGAAAGAGAGGATTATTTTAAGCTTTTACAGGACACTATATTTGAAATGTGCGACCAGTACGTATGGGCTCTTCCCGCTCATATGCCCAGCATAGAGGTAAACAATAACTGTGAGCTTGATCTTGACGCTACAACTATGTCTATGCCTCTCGCAATTGCAAAGTACCTCCTCGGCGACAGATTCCATCCTCTTATCAACGCACGTATAGATGCGGAGATCGACCGCCGTCTTGTTAAGCCCCTTCTTTCACAGAGATGGCATTGGGAGTTCAGAGCAAATAACTGGACTACCGTATGCGCAGGTGCATCAGGTTGCGCACTTATGCTCAACCGTCCCGACGTATTCGAGCTTGTTAAGGACAGGCTCAACCGCGGAATGCAGGAATACGTTAACGGATATAAGGATGACGGCGTATGCGTTGAGGGTGCAGGATACTGGTCCTACGGCTTCGGCTACTACCTTGAATATGCCGATATGCTTTACGATTATACAAACGGACGTGAGGATCTTCTCCACACGGAAAAGAACAATAATATCGCCGCATTTTTACAGAAGCTCTTCCTTGACGAAAACGTGGTTGCAAGCTACGGTGATATGGGAATGACCCTTTCCATTTCCTTAGGATATATCTATAAGCTTAAGAGTATTTACGGCGATATAGTTGAAATGCCTCCTAAGGACATTCTTATTCACGACATTCACTATTTCCCGTTTATGCTTAATGAATTCCTTTATTATAAGAAGGAATACGTAAACACGGGGCTTTCCAAAAACGCTACGTATTATATGGCGGACGAGGGTTGGTTCGTTACAAGAACTCCATACTACGGCTTCGGTGCAAGAGGCGGTTGGAACGGAGACAGCCATAATCATAACGACGTTGGCTCCTTTATCTTTTCAAAGAATAACAGACAGGTGCTTTGCGACATAGGTCTCCGTCCATACACCCGTCAGTACTTTGAGCATGAAATAAGATATACCTTCTTAGAGGCATCGTCAAGAGGTCATAACTGCCCTATTATAAACGGTGAATACCAGAAGAACATCCCCGGCGCAAGATCTAAAACAAGCTATGAAAACGGTGTATTTACCATTGATTTTGCAAATATTTACGGAATCGATGCATTGAAAAAGCTTGTACGTACCTGTAAACCCTGTGACAAATCCGTTGAAATTACGGATGAGTTCATAATTGAGGGCGAGGGTTCCTTCACCGAAAGACTTATCTCCGTTGTAAAGCCTGAGATAAGCGACGGAAGGATAACCGTTGACGGAGTTACCGTTACCTATGACCCCTCAAAGGCTACTTGTGATTATATCGTTGACACTCATACCCTTGAGGTTGACGTAAACGGAAATACGACCAAGGGCTCCGACGTTTACTGCATCAATATAAACGTAAAGGATATTAAGTACGGCAAATTCACATTTACTGTGGAGGCATAAAATGTTTGATAAAATAAAGGACCCTGTGTTTATAAATGAGGTCAGGGAGGGCGAAAAATACGCTACCCTGCGCCAAAAATACAGGGATTATTGTAAAAACACTATAAAGGATGAGCCTCTTAACTGCAAATTCTCAAAATTCCGTCTTTTTGCGGAAAAGGGTGAACGCAATCTATATGAATACGCCCTTAATCAGCACTTAGGCGCTCTTACTCTTCACGCTTTTAACACTATTATATACGGTGATGAGCATTTACCAAAGCTTGAGGATGCTTTATACGACGTTTTATCCCTTTACGTATGGGCTCTTCCCGCCCACATTCCCGATATAAACGAGGAAAATTACTACGAGCTTGACCTTGTTTCAACGGCAGTCGGAGCAACAATAGCCACAATTGACTATCTCATTGGAGATAAGCTTCATCCCCAATTAAAAAAGCGTATCGATACGGAGCTGAGAAGACGCATATTAGAGCCCTTCAAGGGTGAGATATGGCACTGGGAGGACAGATATAACAACTGGACCTCCGCTTGCGCAGGAAGCACTGCGGTTTGTCTTGTGCTTAAGTTTCCTGAGGAATTTGAGACACTCCTGCCAAGATTTTCCGAAAATATGCGTAAATTCATAGCGGGCTTTTCCGATGACGGTGTATGCTATGAGGGTGCGGGATACTGGGGATACGGTCTTTCCGCATTCGTTATGTACGCATATCTCCTCAAGGATTATACAAAGGGGGAGATCGACTATTTCAAGGATGAAAAGGTAAAAAATATATGCTGCTTCCTTGAAAAGGTTACCCTCTACCCCGACGTGATCACCTGCTACGGTGATACAGGGGTTGACATCAAGGTAAACGATTTCTTAATGCACACTCTCAAAAGAGTATATCCCGAGGATATATGGATACCCGAGGAAAGCCGTATACATCTTCCTACCAATCATCTTGCCCAGATGCTTCTCTATATTGAAAATTACGATAGTGAGGTAACGGCGGATCAGCTAAAAAACGCTGAATACTATATGGGGCATGCAGGCTGGTACACAAGACGTACAGATTCCTATTCCTTTGCAGCCAGAGGCGGCTGGAATGGGGACAGTCATAACCATAACGACGTCGGCTCCTTTATATTTGCGGTCGACAACCGTCAGGTGCTTATTGATATGGGTACCAGATATTATACCAAGGACTACTTCCTGTTGCCTCAAAGATACGAATATCTTGAAACCTCATCAAGAGGTCATAACTGTCCTATCATAAACGGTCAGTATCAAGCCAACGTTCCCGATACGCGCTCCTACACCTCGTTTTGCGACGGTATATTCTCCGTTGACTTCCGTGAGCTTTATGATATTCCGGAGTTAAAAAAGCTTATCCGCCGTTTTAATACCGAGGACACAAGCGTAAAGGTTACGGAGGAATTCGAAATTACGGGAGATTGGAGCTTTACCGAGCGATTTATTTCCTACAAAAAGCCGAAAATCTCCGACGGTGTTATTGAAATTGACGGTGTATACGTTAAATTCGATCCCGCAAAGGGCGAAGCGTATTACGAAACGGATATGCACTACACCAAAAATCTTGACGATACCGTAAACGAAACTCTTATTTATTTAACAAGCATCAAGGTAAAGTCATACGGAAAATTTGAATTTGTGATAGATACTAAAAAATAATATAAAGCGGGCTGTTTTAAGCAGCCCGCTTTAGTTTTAATATATGTGGAATTTAATTTTTATGCGCAAATTTAAGCGTCTCTAAAAATTACTGAGCAGCGTTAACGATGATGGAGAAATCCTTAGCCTTGAGAGATGCGCCGCCGATAAGACCGCCGTCAACATTCTCCTTGGAAAGAAGCTCTGCTGCGTTTGCAGCGTTCATAGATCCGCCGTACTGGATAACGATCTTTTCAGCAGCCTCAGCGCCGTACATCTTAGCGATGGTGTTACGGATAACGCCGCAGGTTTCGTCAGCCTGCTCGGGAGTTGCTGTAAGACCTGTACCGATAGCCCATACAGGCTCGTATGCGATAATAACGTTTGCAAGCTGATCAACAGTTACGTCCTTAAGGTCAAGCTTGGTCTGCATAGAAACTACTTCGTCTGTGATACCGTTTACTCTTTCTTCCTTTACTTCACCGAGGCAAAGAATAACCTTAAGACCTGCTTCAAGAGCAGCCTTTGTACGGAGGTTTACGGTTTCGTCTGTTTCGCCGAAGTACTGTCTTCTCTCGCTGTGACCGATGATTACGTAGTCAACGCCGCACTCCTTAAGCATTTCTGCGGAGATCTCGCCTGTGTATGCGCCCTTGGGAGCAAAGTGAACGTTTTCAGCACCGATCTTAATGTTGCTGCCTGCCGCCGCTTCCTGAGCTGCGTGAATGTCAACGAAGGGTACGCAGAAGATGATGTCGCAGTTATCCTTACCTGCAACGAGGGGCTTTGTTTCCTCAATAAGAGCCTTAGCTTGTGAGGGAGTCATATTCATTTTCCAGTTGCCTGCTATAACTTTTCTTCTCATTTTCTTTTTCCTTTCAAAATATGAAAATAAAACGTGATATATTCCGTATCAGTAAATTGCGTTTGCGGATATTTCACCGCAAACGCATTGGATATTTACAAATTATTCCTTGTCCATAAGGCAAGCGATACCGGGAAGCTCCTTGCCCTCGAGGAATTCAAGAGATGCGCCGCCGCCTGTGGAGATGTGTGTCATCTTGTCAGCGAAGCCAAGCTTTTCAACAGCTGCTGCGGAGTCACCGCCGCCGATGATGGAGATAGCGCCGCTTTCAGCAACTGCGTTAGCAACTGCCTCTGTACCTGATGCAAAAGCCTTCCATTCGGAAACGCCCATAGGACCGTTCCATACTACTGTGCCTGCGCCCTTGATAGCGTTAGCGAAGAGCTCCTGTGTCTTAGGACCGATGTCAAGACCCATCCAGCCCTCGGGGAATGCGTTGGAATCGCAGAACATGGATTCTGTATTTTCGTCATATTCCTTACCGAGCTTGTT
>JAFVYY010000118.1 GCA_017508405.1 Clostridia bacterium | reverse complement strand
GTTCTCCCTGGCCCAGTCAACGCATCCCTTGAGCACAAGGGGCAAAAATACACGGGGTACCGCCAGCACGGTCATCAGGGCGTCCTCGGTAAACTTTATCTTATCATCTGCGCGGTCTGCAGCATAGCGAACCGACTCCAGAGAAGCCTGACGCATCTGCAAAAGCTCGGCTCTCATCCTGGTCTTTCTGTGGAACCAGAAGTTTTTGCTGTCGCGATAGCCGTAATCAACGGGAAGCGCGGGGAAATCCTTTGCCCTTACACCGTTTATTATGGCATCCTTATATTTTTTCTTCATGAGTATCTTATCCACTCTGAGAATAAAGTGGGCGCCGAATTTGCTGGTGATGCCGTTAAAATCGTGATACGGGCCCTCATAGCCGTTAAGCTGACCCGCCTCATCCTTGTCCGCACCGTCAAGGGAGCGCATCCACGTGCACTCGATCACCTCAATGGCATCGCTTAACACCATGGGGCGTACCTCATTGGGATCCTCCTGAGCAATAAGGCTCTTTTCAAGCTTGAATTTGCATTTGGGCATCTTCTCCTCGGGCTTGTCGCCGGGCCAGGAGAGCTTTACCGCCTCCTTGAAGGTCCTTGGGTCATCATCAATAAAATTAATGGCACATTTGCCGTTTCTTAAAATGTTCTGCGCTGTGTTGGATGAATTTCTGCAGCACAAAAGCATTGCGTAATAATCCTTGCCCGCTACGTAATAGGGCTGTACCAGGGAATACGGACCAAGGCTTGTGCTTCCGTCGGGACACAAAGTGCTGATTATCACCGTAGGCATGGGGAAAAACAGCGAGGTCTGATAAAAGTTATCCACTATTCTCAAATTTTCAAAGCTGCTCATTTTCTTCTCTCCTTATAAAAATAAAACTTCACGCTCAGCACACATATTGTATCATACATTTTGCCAAAAATCAATACAGCAAATAAAAAAAGCAGCGGAAGGGCTGGTTCTCATAAGGAAGTTTGATTTCTACTTGTAGGGACCGGCGTCCTCGACGGTCCATTAAGCCATAATTGCATTGCAGAAGACAAAGATTAACCCCGACAGATTTTTGAATATCTGTCGGGGTTATTTACTATGAATCATTTTCATCGATTACCCTTTGGCAATTCAAACGGTTTTCCATTAAGTCAAATAATTTATCTTCTGTTGTTTTAGGATTGGGTTGCTTGCGTATTTTCCTTATAATCCATTGAATTTTTGAAATCACAAAAAATATAGCCAAAATCGGAAACAGCAAAATAATGAGGAGAAATAATCCTATTTTATCCAATATCTTTTGAGCTTTCGTTCTCATATTACTGTTTTCAGGACCGATATACTGAATTGTTCCTCTGAACTCGATTTGATTATTTTCTTCTGTAAATTTGGAAACAAACCAGTTTCCACCGGAGTGACCTGCACGTTCTACTCCAAATCGTATTTCATCATCAAGCACTTCAATGATGTAATCATCGAAATAATAAAATCTGCTATTATTGGTATGGAATGAATCCAGAATAGTTAGAAAAGATTCTTTTGAACCGTTGTATTTGAAAATATACTTTTTTGACATATAACGCACCCTCCCTTCAATGCTTGTTTTATCGCTTGTTTTATCGCCAGTTTCGCCTTTGTATTACAAAGGCATCGGGCAAAGCCCATACCCCTATTCTTCGGTGTATAATTCGTCGTAATACCAACGAATCGGGTTTTCATATATATACTTTACGTGTTCTTCATAGTCATCGCGGTTACGAATTATATGGTCGTTAAAACGAGCTTGCCAAATGTTTTCGCCATACTCCTTATTGCAAAAACGCTTGAATGTCGATACAAATTGAGAGCATACGCTATTGGCTCTTTCAATATTTGTAGGGACAGGCGTCCTCGACTGTCC
>JAFVYY010000117.1 GCA_017508405.1 Clostridia bacterium | reverse complement strand
CAGCCTCTGTTACTGCTGTGCCGAGATATGCCTCCGCATCAGCCTTAAGCTTCTGAAGAATCATGGCTGATATCTCCTGAGGTGTGAGTGTCTTACCGTCAACTGTTACCTTATAGTCTGTACCCATATGTCTTTTAATACTTGCAATGGTCTTATCGGGGTTAGTAATAGCCTGACGCTTAGCAACCTGACCTACCATTCTTTCGCCTGTCTTGGAGAATGCAACAACTGAAGGAGTTGTTCTTGAACCCTCGGGATTAGCGATTACAACGGGCTCACCGCCCTCGTAAACTGCAACGCAAGAGTTAGTTGTACCCAAGTCAATACCAATAATTTTTCCCATAATAATTTCCTCCTGTATATAAAAAGATTAATTTAACTATTTCAGTTCGCTACCTTAACCATAGCGTATCTGATTATTTTTTCCTTATATTTGTATCCCTTCTGGAATACCTCAACGATCTCGCCCTCTCCGTAGATTTCGTCGTCTATATGCATAACGGCGTTGTGTACATTGGGGTCGAATTCCTTTGTTTCGATAACGGTAACGCCCATCTTATTAAGAGCCTCCGTCATCTGGGTGATTATCATATTAAGACCCTTTTTCGTTTCCTCATCGGATACGAAGGTAACGGATCTTTCTATATTATCTATAACGGGTAACAGCTGCTTAACTGCATCGGAATAGGCTTCTGCATATATGCCGTCCCTCTCCTTTACGGTACGCTTTCTGAAATTATCGTATTCAGCCATTACACGAAGATATTTATCGTTCGTTTCAAGATATTTCTTTTCCGCGTCGTAAGCCTTTTTATTAGCTTCCTCTATTTCGTCATGCTGTACCTCTGTATCAGCCTCTTCCTTTTCTATCTCTTCCTTATTTAATTCCTTTTCTTCCATTATAACCTCTGTTACTTATCTCTTTTCTTAGGCTCCGTGCCGGGGAGCAAATGAGTAGTTTCCGACAGTCTGCCGATCTCGTCGGACAGCTTATCGATGGTGGCAAGCACCCTTGAATAATCCATTCGGCAAGGACCGATAATTCCGATAGCGCCTATGGTCCTTCCATTAAGCTTCAAATTCTTATATATCAAGGTTGAATTGTCCATTATTTTAACCATATTTTCAGAGCCTATGAATATTTTGGTTTCATCATCGCTCTGGTCAATGGCGCTCATAGCTCTTATAATATCGTTTTTATCCTCAATTGTGGATATCATCTGCTGAAGCTTATCAAGATTTTTATATTCGGGATACTGTAAAAGTCTGTTGACTCCCTCAAAACGAATCTCGGAGCTGATTTCGTTCATAGTTTCGTAAATGCTCTTTACTACTATGTTGACGATACCGGGGCAGGATGCCATTCTCTCCTCCATCCTTACGATAAGAGAAATATTGATATCCTCGGTTGCTATACCCGAAAGCTCTTCGTTAAGCACAAAGGAAAGCCTTTCCGTATCCTCTCGGCTCACATCAAAGGGAAGCTTGATATTTCTTGTTTTAACGCTGTCGTTTACGGTTACCATTACAAGAAGTATATTGCGGGATTCAAGGAATACGACCTCATATTTCTTCACGGTAACGTTTGTAGGGCTTGAACGAAGAGTCAAGGCGGTGTAATTGGTCATTGCCGACGCCGCTTTTCTGGCGTTTTCAAGAATTTTATCAATCTCCGACATCTTGACGGAGAGCATATTGTTAAGCTCGTTTGCCTCCTTGGTGGTCATATCGTACTGCTGAACAAGGCTGTCAACGTAGAATCGGTAGCCAAGCTCCGAGGGGATACGGCCTGCGGAGGTGTGGGGCTGCTCAAGGAAGCCCATTTCCTCAAGCTCTGCCATTTCATTTCGAATAGTAGCGGAGGAATATGAAATACCCATTTCCTGAGTAAGATATTTTGAGCCGACAGGCTCGCCAAGCTTGATATGCGCTTCAACAATAGCTTTAAGTATCATCTTTTTGCGTTCGCTAAGCTCAATATCGTATTCGATTTCCATATTTTATCCTCCTTTTTGTATTTTAGCACTCTTTTTGCTTGATTGCTAATCTGCATATATAATATATCACTTAGAATCCCTTTTGTCAATACCTTTATGCAAAATATTTTTAACTTTTTTAGCAGACTGACCTTTTAAGTGCTTAAGGTGAAAATCAGGTGATTTTTGCCCGAATATTACATATATTTTTTGCATTTTTTCGATAAATAATTACATATTATTAATTAAAGACAGGCAAAAGCGTAACGTCCTTAGCGGAGAATTTAAAAATCACCGTCAAATACCGATAGGGCTAAACCAAACCCATATACAAAAAGAAAAGAGAGAGCAATACGGTCTATCCGTAATGTCCTCTCTTTTTATGTCGGTAATGTTTTCCTGTCGAAAATGTATTGTTACTCGGCTTTAATATTCAAACTTAATAGTCTGACCATGAGATTTGAAGCAATGCTCCATAATCTTAAGAACGAGTCCAACCTGAGCTTGAGTTACAAGCTGATTTTCCTTGCCGTCAATGGCGTTGCACACGTTACGGTAGAAATCGTGAACGTCTGACTTGGGTATTTCCTTCTCGTATACGTCCATAGTAATACTGTCACGGGGCGCCATAGTCTTTGTAAGACCTGCAGCTGTCTGTACGGGAAGCACGTCGCTTTCGTGCCAATATTTGCATTTTGCAACCTTTGCCTTCTCACGCCAATCCTGAATAAGCGCCGTACCGTTTTCGGATTTCATATAGAATCTGGGCAAGGGCAAGAAATTGTACGTACCAACCTCAACGAAGGCAACCGCTCCGCTTTCAAAGGTAATGGTAAGGTAGAAGCCGTCATCAACCTCGTTATTGGTAATATGAGTTTCCTCACAGTTAATGGTAGCTATTTTTTCATCCTTAAACACGAGCATAAGCTGGTCGATAAGGTGAACGCCCCAGTCGAGAATCATACCGCCGCCGAATTTCTTGATTCCTCTCCAGTCGGAGGGAATACCGCGTGAGCCGTGAATTCTTGATTCTATTCTTAAGGGCTTGCCTATCTCTCCGCTGTCGCAGATTCCTTGAATAGCAAGATAGTCAACGTCCCATCTTCTGTTCTGGTGAACCGTAAAGAGCCTACCGTTTTCCTTAGCGGTCTTAACCATTGTATCAAACTCCTCTGAGGAGAGGGCAACGGGCTTTTCACAGATTACGTTTTTACCGCCCTTTAAAAGACGACAAACCGTATCAAGGTGAACGTCATTGGGGATAGCAACGGTTACAAGCTCAACCTCTTTATCATTTATAAGCTCGTCAAGGGATGCGTACGCTTTGATTCCACGCTCCATAGCAAGCTCACTTTTTTTATTATCTATATCGTAGATACCGCAAAGCTCCAAAACGTCGCTTTTAAGGGCGTGGTTAACGTGCCATGAGCCCATTCCGCCATATCCTACAACCGCAAATTTCTTTTTCATTGCATTACCTTCCGTTTACGTATTGTCACCCTTATATTACATTATTTCTCCTTAAAAGTCAATATATAAAACAAAAAAAGGAACTGTTTTGCAACAGTCCCTTAATTTTATATGTATTAGTGAATAATAAATCTCTGTGTATCCTTGTCGAAGAGGTGGATTCTGGAAGCGTCGATAGCAACCTGAATTCTGTCACCTGCTCTTGCCTGTGAACGGGAGGATACTCTTGCGATGATATCGTTCTTAACGTTTTCACCCTTGCTTGCTTCAACGTTGTAAGCTTCTGCGCCGTCAACTGCAAGGTAAAGGTAAATTTCAGCACCCATAAGCTCTGTTACGTCAACGTTAGCCTCAATTACGTTCTCGCTCATGCTGGAGAGGTAGATGGGCTCGTCATGGATAAGCTCAGGACGGATACCTGCGATAACCTCCTTACCGAAGTAGGGCTCAAGGGCAGGATTGTTAGCCTTCTCCTTAGGAAGTCTTACGGAGTTGGAGCCGAATGTGATGTATGCACCGTTTTCATCCTTCTCAAGTGTAGAGATAAGGAAGTTCATCTGAGGTGTACCGATAAATCCTGCAACGAATACGTTAACGGGCTTGTCATAGAGGTTTTGAGGAGTATCAACCTGCTGGATAAGACCGTCCTTCATAACTACGATTCTTGTTGCCATTGTCATAGCCTCAACCTGGTCGTGAGTTACGTAGATAAACGTTGTACCGATTGTCTGGTGGATCTTTGTAATTTCTGTTCTCATCGCTGCACGGAGCTTAGCGTCGAGGTTGGAAAGAGGCTCGTCAAGCAAGAATACCTTAGGCTCTCTTACGATAGCACGACCGAGGGCAACACGCTGCTTCTGACCACCTGACATAGCCTTAGGCTTTCTGTCAAGAAGTGCTTCGATACCGAGGATCTTAGCTGCTGCTTCAACACGCTGCTTAATTGTTTCTTTGGGTACCTTTCTAAGCTTAAGTCCGAACGCCATGTTCTCGTATACTGTCATATGAGGATAAAGAGCGTAGTTCTGGAACACCATCGCGATATCTCTGTCCTTAGGAGCGATATCGTTAACGAGTGTGCCGTCGATACGAAGCTCACCCTCTGTGATTTCTTCAAGACCTGCAATCATACGAAGAGTTGTGGACTTACCGCATCCGGAAGGACCAACGAAGATAACGAACTCCTTGTCCTGAATCTCAAGGTTAAAGTCGGAAACGGCTGTAACGCCACCGGGATACTTCTTGTAGATATGCTTTAATGATAAACTTTCCATACTGAATAATTCTCCTTGTTTATGTAAACTTATTTTTTACTGAAAATATGGTAAGAAATGATGCCGTATCGCGTAAAGCGCCATAACTAGCACATTTTAGTACTTCTATTATAACAGAAATCGCTGAAAATTTAAAGTGTTTTTTTAAACAAAATTTTTCTTTCTTTTTTGTGCATAATTCACAAATTAGGTCCTGATTTTTTGTTTAATTTAAGCTATGGTCAAATTTTCATTGTAAGGCCTATTCTCTTTTTGTTAAGGTCTACACTCTTGATCTTTACGTTGACGATATCTCCGACGCTCAAAACCTCAGAGGGGTGTTTAATGTACTTATCGGAGATTTCGGAAATGTGAACAAGACCGTCCTGATGTACGCCGATATCAACGAATGCGCCGAAGTCGATAACGTTACGTACCGTACCTGTCATAAGCATTCCTTCCTTCAGGTCCTCCATACCGAGAACGTCATCACGGAGAATTACCTGCGGGAGAGAATCACGAACGTCACGTCCGGGCTTTTCAAGCTCGCCTATGATATCAAGGAGAGTGGGCTCACCGATCTCAAGCTCCTCGGCAAGCTTTTTTGTTCCGTACTTGGTACACTTTTTACGAAGGTCGGAAAGAGCTCCGGATGCCACGTCGTTCTTTGTGTATTCAAATTTACTGAGAAGCTTTGTTGTTGCCTCGTAGGCTTCGGGGTGAACGCCTGTATTATCAAGAATTTCCTTTGAATCGGGAACACGGAGGAAGCCTGCGCACTGCTGATAAGCCTTTCCGCCGATTTTAGGAACCTTAAGAAGCTGCTCACGCTTTGTAAATTCACCGTTTTCTTCACGGTATTTTACAATGTTCTTAGCGGACGTAAGATTTATACCTGAAATATATGAAAGAAGTGAATATGAGGCTGTATTGATATCAACACCGATGCTGTTTACACAGTCCTCAACTACTCCGCCGAGGGCCTCGTCAAGTCTTGCCTGCTTCATATCGTGCTGATACTGACCTACGCCTATGGATTTGGGATCGATCTTAACAAGCTCTGCCAAGGGGTCCTGAAGTCTTCTTGCAATGGAAACTGCGGAACGCTGTGTTACGTCAAAATCGGGAAATTCCTCAGCGCCGAGCTTGGATGCGGAATATACGGACGCACCTGCCTCGCTTACCATTGTATATTTCTTGTCGGTATCAAGCTTTTTAAGAACGTTTGCAATAAAGATTTCGCTCTCCTTGGAAGCGGTGCCGTTACCGATGGCAACAACGTCTACACCGTACTTTTTAATGAGAGAGGTTACTATTTTTTCAGAGCCCTCAATATCCTCTCTGGGCTTTGTGGGGTAAATAACCGCAGTTGTAATAACCTTACCCGTTTTGTCTACAACAGCAAGCTTACAGCCCGTTCTGTAGCCGGGGTCATAACCAAGAACTGTCTTGCCCTTCAAGGGTGCTGTCATAAGAAGATGCTTAAGATTATCGGAGAAAAGCTTGATTGCTCCCTCGCTTGCATCATCAAAAAGGGCTGTTCTTATTTCCCTCTCAACGGAAGGAGCGATAAGACGGTCGTAGCTGTCTACTATTGTAGCTGCAATATAGTCCTTTGCAGGGCTTTTTGTATTTGTGATTATCTGTGAAAAGAGGTAATTCAAAATAATTTCGCTGTCTATCTGTACGTCAACCTTAAGGAACTCCTCCTTCTCACCTCTGTTTATGGCAAGAACTCTGTGACCCGGAATTTTCTTAATGCTTTCATTATAATCATAATAGGAGCTGTAAACGGAATCCTCGTCCTTAGCCTTTTTGGAAACGATAAGACCGTGGTCGTGGGTAAGAGCTCGAATTGCCTTTCTGTACTCCGCATTGTCGGAAATATCCTCAGCAATTATATCCTTCGCACCTGCAATTGCATCTTCGGCAGTCTTTACAGTCTTGTCCTTGCTTTCGTCTATATGGATATATTCGGCAGCGATTTCCTCAATGCTCTTTTCATAGGAATCTCTCTGCTCCATAAGAAGCGCCGCCAAGGGCTCAAGTCCCTTTTCACGGGCAACCGACGCTCTCGTTTTTCTCTTAGGCTTGAACGGACGGTAAATATCCTCTACCTCTGTAAGTATTTTTGCATTTTGAAGAGCTTCTTCAATTTCGGGAGTAAGCTTACCCTGCGCATCGATAAGTCCCTTTACCTCTTCCTTTCTCTGTTCAAGAGAACGGAGATACTTTAGTCTTTCATCAAGGTCACGGAGTACGGTATCGTCAAGTGAGCCGGTAACCTCTTTTCTGTATCGAGCAATAAAAGGTATGGTGTTACCATCGTCAATAAGCGCAACCGTCGCTTCAACACGGCTGACTCCTAAATTAAATTCTTTTGCAAGTTCGTTAATAATGTTCATTTGGATTTCCTCGGTTTCATAATTTTGTTGCATAAATTTTTGTTGTATAGCGTGATTATTTTTCAATATAGTCCTTCACGAAATATGTGTGGGTGTGAGCATAATTTCCCTTGCCGTCACGGAGTGTTACACGGAAATATACGTCGCTTTCTCTTAATGGAAATTCGGCGTGGGTTATATTCTCACCGAGTATATTTCTGTCACATCTGCCGTAGCCGTTCAGAATTACGCTTGTACAGGGGGAGCAATCGATCTTGATTACGTTATCCTCAACGTAAAGTGCTTTAAATGCGGGGGGATTATCAATACCCGACGCACAGTAAAATTCTCCCTTTTCAAGAGCATCCATTACCTGAGAATATTCAAGCTCCTTGGCTCCGATTATCGTAGAGCCGCCAAAACAATATCTGTCTGTTTTTCCTGGGTTGTGATTATCATCACCCATAGTACAGAAAAGATTGTACATACCGTGTCTTACCATATCGTCGTAGATGTAAGGACAGTACTCGCTGCCTGTTTCAAGCTCTGTTGAATAGTTAAGGATTTCAAGAGCCCAAAGGCCTTTTAAATTGATGTAGTCCTCTCTTTCGTTGAGTGACCAGTAGGGGTGATTATACTGAACGAGGAAGCCTGCCTCGTTGCATCTTCTTATAATTTCGTTAGCTCCTTCAACAGAATATTCTCTCATCATTCCGTCGCACTTGCAAACGTCTTTGTATCTATCCTTAAGGACCCAATGCTGATCAATGCTTGTGGCAGGTTGGAACGTGTTATGAGGATCCTTTGCAAAGATGTTGAAATGATAGCACTTTGCTCTCGGCCATCTGCCTGTATCCACGTCAAGAATCTGAGGAAGTGACGGATCCGACTCGGTTACGCTGTATTCACAGCTTGTAATAGCAAGGAAGTTTTCGTCTGAAAGGTCTGAGTGATCAAGCAAAATTTCATGATCGGAATATGCAATAATAGAATATCCCTTGGACATATAAAGGTCCTTTATCTCCTGAGGAGTCATCTGTCCGTCGGAGTGTGTCGTGTGACAGTGCATATTAGCTCTGTACCAGTTCACGTTTTCGGGTAAAAGGAATTTTTTCATATTTATTCTCCTGTGATTTAATGATAAAAAACTCAGTATTTCGCTGCTTATTACTTATTTTTCCAAATAGTCACTTACCTTGTAGAAATGCGTATGCGCATTGTTGCCGTATTT
>JAFVYY010000116.1 GCA_017508405.1 Clostridia bacterium | reverse complement strand
TATCTCTGCCTGTTACTACTCCGAATTTATTACCCGCGTCACGAAAACGCTTTATAGCCGCCTTATCCTCTTCGCTTATTTTTCCGTTATAGCTCAGAGTTCCGTCAAAATCAGTAGCAATTATTTTCATTTCAGCCTGTCTGCTTCCTTTTCATTTATTACTTGGATATTTTTAGCTTCAAAAAGCCGTACCGTAATACCGTCTCCGTGGGTAAGGGTGCCTGTAAAGGTACCGTCGTAAATCATACCCTTTCCGCAGGACGGACTTTTGGATTTGAGTATTGCCAGCTTACAATCCTTTTCCATAGCGTAGGTAAGAGCAATTTTAGCTCCGAGGGTATACTCCGCCGTTACGTCAACACCGTCACGCCTGATTACCCTGTCTCCAACTATTTCCGCAGGGATTCTCGGCGTTGGCAAGCCTCCCATTTCCTCGGGGCATACGGGGATAAGCTCATATTTTTCCTTCAATGCTATCACATCTTCGCAGGGTACACTTTTTGCATCATATCTGCAAGGATAACCAAGTAAGCATTTACTTACTATTATACATTCCATTCATATCATCCCCTTTTTAGTATTTTACCATATATTGTATATAAATTCAAGGATTTTATTTACAGGAAACGCTGTTGTATCCCTTCGGCACAACAGCGTTTGGTTATAAGGTTTTCAAATAATCCAAAAGACCTGTGATTTTTCCGTTTGGATATACGGAAATATCCTTGTTTTTTCTATTTATCAAGCAGTCGGTAACGAGATATACCTTCATACCGAGCTGATTAGCTATCATATCCTCGTCAACGTCGTTGCCGACCATTAAGCACTCCTCTGCGTCAGCTCCTATCTCTGCAAGGATATCCCTGTAATAGTCCAGGTTAGGTTTACAATGACAGGAGTTATCATATGTGGTTATAAGGCGGAAATCATCCGTATGAAGCCCCGCCCATCTTGCTCTTGCATAGGTACCAACAGACGGAAAAAGGGGATTTGTAGCGAGAATAAGGGGGTATCCCATCTTCAAAAGTTCGGAAATAACCAAAGGGGTATCGGGATTATAACCGCAACTTGAGCGTGATTTTTCAAAATCGTATTTGTAATAATCATCAAAAACGTGGTAGTCCTTACGTACTCTTTCACCTAAGGAGCGCTCCATTGAGCTCCAGAATACGTCCTCGTTTTTTGCGCTTCCATCATTTTTTACCATAGCTTCGGAGCCGCGCCATATGGCTTTTATAAGCTCGTCGGAATCGTATCCGTATGGTAACAGCCGTTTTGCCAGATCTCCGAAATAAGATTTGGTAAAAGCATTCTGATCCATAGGTAAAAGCGTTCCGTCAAGATCGAATAAGATATATTTTATACTCATTTTTTCCTCATCTGAATAAAATTACTTTTTCGTAATGCTGATAATCGGTGTTAACTGTCTTACGGTATCATTATTTAAAAGCTCGTCAATTATTCCGCTTGTTTATTTATAATTTTATCACATCTTTATAATTAAATCAAGAATTTTATATTTCAGAATTTTTTAAAAACCCTTGAAATCGCAAGTTAAAAATGCTAAAATGATAAAGTCCACGCCTGCATAGTTAAATGGATATAATAAACCCCTCCTAAGGGTTAGTTATGGGTTCGATTCCCGTTGCGGGTGCCATAAAAGGCTCGACCACTTTTGTGGTCGGGTCTTTTTTGTATCCGCAACGTCATCGAACACATGTCCGAAACGCAAATGCGTTTCGGATGGGGTTCGCATTTTCGGCTAAAGCCGATGGGAGCTTGCTCACATGAGGTTAGACGGAAATAGCTCGTTTACGAGCCTTCCCGTATTTTTACTAAGTTCGCATTTCTGACGAAAGCCGTTCTCTGCTTGCAAGGATAAGGCTCGGCAGAAATAGTTCATAAAGTGAACCTTCCCAAAAGTTGCGGGTGCCAAAAATTCCGTGCGCAATGCATCGGGTCTTAAGGACAGTTTTTACAATAAAGTAGCAGAAAGACAAACGGTTACAGCCAGAGGCTCCCTTGTGTAAAGGGAGCTGTCAGCGAAGCTGACTGAGGGATTGTTTTGGTGCCAATTCTACTTTTACAATCCCTCCCACCTCCCTTTACACAAGGGAGGCATTTTCCTCTGCAAGTGCGCACTTACTCACCACTCATTATG
>JAFVYY010000015.1 GCA_017508405.1 Clostridia bacterium | reverse complement strand
TCCTTTTTCGCAATTTCCTCAAAGGTTGTAAGGTCGTCGAAAACCTCGTTCGTTGTAAACACGTGGGTTACGTTAGAGCCCTCTATAAGGGATTTCGGAGTTACGTTATTTTCCTTGATATAGGCGTTGCACTGATTCCAGATCGCCTCGGCATTTTTAGCGTTGATCTCAAGCTCACATCCGAAATATTCCTTAAGCTCCACCTGTGACCAATGATAGAGCGGGTTGCCAAAGGCTGTTCCGAGAACTGTACAGTAGGTAATGAATTTTTCTTTATTTGATTTATTACCAGTAATGTATTCCTCGTTTACACCGTAGTTTCTCATAAGACGCCATTTATAGTGGTCGCCTGCAAGCCAAATCTCGAAAATATCGTTAAAGCTCTTGTTTTCGAGTATCTGCTTTTCGGGTAAATGGCAATGATAGTCGAAGATAGGCATATCCTTTGCGTAGCTGTTATAAAGAAGCTCCGCTGTTTTGTTTTTGAGTAAGAAATTGTCCTTAATATAGCTCATTTTATTCTCCTTACAGGGTTACTCCGTCCTTAAAAATAGCGATTTCAGAATAGCCGTTTATTTCGTTTTTGGTTTCTTTACCAGATGCAACGTCGCACACGTAGTCGAGGAAACGGTCTGTTATTACGTTCATTTCCTCTCCGTCAAGTATGGGAGATGCGTCAAAATCTATCCAGTTTTTCTTTTTCTCATAAAGGGCGCGGTTGGTGGATATCTTTACCGTTGGAACGGGAGCGCCAAGGGGCGTTCCTCTGCCCGTGGTAAACAGTATTATATGTACTCCCGCAGCCATAAGATTGGTAACCGCAACTATGTCGTTGCCCGGTCCGTTTAAAAGTGAGAGTCCGTTCTTCGTAAGCACTTCGCCGTAATCGAGAACGTCAACAACGGGGGAAAGTCCGCCCTTTTGTACGCATCCGAGAGATTTTTCCTCAAGGGTCGTAATTCCCCCCGCCTTATTTCCGGGGGATGGGTTTTCGTAGATCACCTGCTCGTGTCTTGTAAAGTAATCCTTGAAATTGTTAATAAGGGCAACGGTTTTATCAAACACCTCGTAATTTACGCATCTTTCCATCAAAAGATGCTCAGCCCCAAACATTTCGGGGACCTCGGTAAGCACGCAGCTTCCTCCGAATGAAACAAGCCTGTCGCAAAGGCTTCCTACCAGGGGGTTTGCGGAAATTCCGCTATAACCGTCGCTTCCGCCGCATTTTAAGCCTACACGAAGCTTATCTATACCGATCTTCTCTCGCTTGAACGTGTCGGCATAAGCCTTAAGCTCGTTAATTAAAGACACGCCCTCGGCAATTTCGTCCTCAAAATCCTGACAGTTAAGGAATTTAACACGCTTTTCGTTATATTCACCGAGTACCCTCTTGATTTCTGTAATATTACTGTTTTCGCAGCCTAATCCGAGAACCAAAACACCGCCTGCGTTAGGATGTCTTATCATACCGCAAAGTATCTTTCTCGTTATATCCTGATCATCCCCCAGCTGAGAGCAGCCGTAGGGGTGCGGAAAATGCTTTGCTCCTGTTTTTGCAGCTAAGATCTCGGCGGTTTTATTGACACATCCCACGGTATTTACGATCCAAACGTCGTTTCTTATACCCACGTCACCGTTTTCTCTTACGTATCCGTAGAAGAATTTGTCAGACTCCGTGTGTGTAATTCCGTAATCCTTATAATTATA
Organism: Clostridia bacterium; assembly: GCA_017508405.1. GTDB lineage: Bacteria > Bacillota > Clostridia > Oscillospirales > CAG-272 > RGIG2000. Next base: position 3,776 of record JAFVYY010000015.1, on the reverse strand, counting down.
GGTATATTCAAGGTTGCCCGAAAGATTTGTTTTCGTATTATGGGTGTGTACGTGGTCACCAACCGAAATATCCTCTGTTGCGTGACCTATGGGCGAGCCGTATTTTATTACATTTTCACCCTTTTTAATGGGATATAAGGCGTATTTATGACCGTTTTCTCGTACCTCTACGTTATCATTTGGATGTATCCGCATAAGCGCTCACCTCATCTGCGTATTTAGAAAGGTCCTGTCCCCAAAGGGTAGAATCGGCTAAAATTTCCGCAACCGTACCCTTTTTCAGCTTACAAACTACGTCCTCAGCATCATCGGGAGTACCGTTTTTATAGAAGTCGATCAGCTTTGCAAAGGAGAACATAAGAGTCGACGGAGTCTTGCCGAATTTCTTCTCGTATTCAAGAATCGAGGGGAGTACTCTTACCTTGAACTTGCTTACGGAGTTCAATGCAATGGACTGACACATATGCTGAATGTAGGGATTAGAAAATCTTACCATTACGTCATCAGCATACTGAAGCGCCTCCTCTCTGCTCATATCGAGGGAGTCAACTATCTCCTTCTGACAGCTCTTCAAATGAGCCGATATCCTTTCGTCCTTGAGGCAATCGCCTACGGTTTTAACTCCGCAAAGGAGAGCGTAGGGAATCATTGAGGTGTGTGAGCCGTTTAAGATACGCACCTTTCTTGTTCTGTATCTTTCAAGCTCGTTTGTTACGATTACGTTAAGACCGCATTTATCAAAGGGAAGCTCGTTAAAGAGTCCGTCATAGCCCTCAATAACCCAAAGATGAAAATACTCGGAGGTATTTACCATTTTGTCATCAAAGTCGAGGTCGATCTTCTCACCCTTAGGATAGCCTGTGTTGATTCTGTCAACCAGAGTGTTGCAGAAGATATTGTCCTTTTCTATCCAGCTTACAAATCCGCCGCCAAGATTCCAAAGCTCTGCGTATTTGAGAATACAGGACTTTAAATTCGTACCGTTCTTATCAATAAGCTCGCAGGGGAGGAACACAAATCCGTTAAGTCCGAGGTTGTATCTTTTATAAAGAAGCTGAGTAAGCTTACCGGGGAATGTGTTTGCAGGGCGATCCTCTATTTTATCGTCGGCGGAGAATGCAATACCCGACTCGGTCGTGTTTGAAACTATAAAGCGAAAATCGGGGTTTTCTGCAAGAGCCATATAGGAATCGAAATCGTCGTAGGGCTTAACACAGCGGGATATCACATCTATTTTCTTTACGTCAACACCCTCTACACCACGGCAAAGGTGGGTATAAACGCAGTCCTGAGCGGTAAGAAGATCGCAAAGACCGTTCTTGATGGGCTGAACGACTGCTACGCTGCCGTCAAAATCCGTCTTTTCATTTGCTATCTGGAGCATCCAGTCAACGAAGCCGCGAAGAAATCCACCCTCTCCGAACTGTATTACTCTTTCTTTTCTCAATGCTCTTTCCATATTTATTTCCTCTTTTCATATTTTTATCTCGGCGGAGCCCGATTCGGCTCATACATTTTCATTCTACCATAAAATGAATGTTAATGCAATTATGTTTATCATATTTTTCAAAATACTTTGTATTTTACTTGACTTTTCTTATTTCAGGCTTTATACTTTGAAGTAGAAAATAGCACACAAAGGAGAATAAGCTATGAAAATCATTGACAAAAAGGCAACCAACGTAAAAATCGCATACATCGGCGGCGGCTCCCGCGGATGGGCTTGGGGTCTTATGAGCGACCTTGCATCCTGTGAGGATATGAGCGGCGACGTTTATCTTTACGATATAGACAACGAGGCTTCCCGTGCGAATGAAATTATCGGCAACAAGTATAACGGTATCGAGGGCGCAAAATCAGAGTGGACCTATCATGCAGTGGAAACTCCCAAGGAGGCGCTTACAGGCGCAGATTTCGTCGTAATATCCATACTCCCCGGCACCTTTGACGAAATGGAATCCGACGTACATACCCCCGAGAAATACGGTATTTATCAGCCCGTCGGCGATACCACAGGCCCCGGCGGTATTGTAAGAGCAATGCGTACCATTCCTATGTTTGAGGTTATTGCAAACTACATAAAGGAATACTGTCCCGACGCCTGGGTAATCAATTACACAAATCCCATGACCCTTTGCGTCAAGACTCTTTATCACACGTTCCCCGAAATCAAGGCGTTCGGCTGCTGCCACGAGGTTTTCGGAACACAGGGTCTTCTCGGCTACGTTATAGAGGAATATCTTGGCGAAACAGCCATTCGTGAGGAAATAAAGGTTAATCCCGTGTCTGTAAATCACTTTACCTGGCTTACAAGCGCTTCCTATCACGGAATAGATCTTTTCCCCTACTATAAAAAGTTCTGCGAAAAGTATATCGACGGCTTACCCACAAAGGCTGATAACAACTGGATGAACAATCATTTCTCCAGCCAGTTCAAGGTAAGAATAGACCTTTTCAGACGCTTTGGCTACATTGCGGCAGCAGGTGACCGCCATTTAGCGGAATTCTGCCCCGGCAAATGGTATCTCGAAAGTCCTGAGAGAGTTCACGAAATGAAATTTGCATTAACTCCCGTAAGCTGGCGTAAAAAGGACCTTGCCGACAGACTCGAAAGAAGCCGCAAGCTCCTTAGCGGTGAGGAAGAGGTAAAGATCTGGAAAACGGGCGAAGACGGTGTAAAGCAGATGAGAGCCCTGCTCGGTCTTTGCGATTTCGTAACTAACGTAAATATCCCCAACAGAGGTCAGATACCCAATCTTCCCTTAGGCGCAATAGTTGAAACCAACGCTATCTTCCGCTCCGACGAGGTAACTCCCGTCTTTGCAGGACCTATTCCTACCGAGATATATTCCCTCGTTTCCCGTATCTGTGCAGAGCAGGAGGCGGTATTCGACGGAATCACACGCCGTGATATCAATGCTATCTTTGAGGCATTCGCTTCCGACCCCCTCGTTACCTGCGATATTAAATCAGCACGTAAAATGTTTGACGAAATGGTTGACAATACAAAGAAGTATCTTAAGGATTATGACCTTTAAATAAGCCTACGTAAGGAGAATTTTATGTCAAAATATCTTGATATTCCATTTCCAAGGGTAAAAAACCCCTTTGACGGACACATACACATACATTGCTGGCGTGACAAAAACGGAGTATCATATATCCACGGTCTTGAGGAATACAGAAGAGTCTGCGGTCTTAAATATATCGCTCTTGCCTCTCTCCCCTCGGGAAATCCGATTCCCGCCCCCCGTGACGTAAGCAACAACATAATGTGCGCATTTTACAAGCTGGCAAATGAAAACACTTACGCCTACGGTGGATTTATCTATCCCTCCTACCCCGCAAAGGAGGATGAAATGTCGGATATGTCCCTCACCACTCAGCTTAATGAGCTTCACGAAATAGGCTTTGACGGAATCAAGATGCTTGAGGGTAAGCCCAATCTTTACGCAAAGGTCGGTATGCCCCTTGACGGCGATTTCTTTGACAAGGCCTTTGAAAAGCTTGAGAATGATAGTACCTACGTGCTTATGCACGCCCTTGATCCCGAGTTCTTCTGGACTGATGCGAACGAAGAAAATGCAGCTAAAGGCTGGTATTACGGGGATGAAAGCAAATTCCCGTCAAATAAGGAGCTTTACCGTCAGGTGGACGCCTTGCTTGAAAAGCATCCTAATTTAAATCTCTGTCTTGCCCATTTCTTCTTCTGCTCCGAAAAGCCCGAGAAATTGGAGGAAATGTTTGCAAAATACCCCAACCTGTGTATAGATATT
>JAFVYY010000115.1 GCA_017508405.1 Clostridia bacterium | reverse complement strand
GAAACTTGCGATAAAAACATAAAGAGAGAACAATGCGGAAAGAAAAACCGCTTTGCTCTCTCTTTTTCTGCTTTTAGTGATATTCTTTGCTCTCGCAAAGAGTGATATGATTGCTATCGCAATCGTGATATTGAAGCCTTGTGGCTTCAGTGATATTCTATTCGCCTAAAAGCTCGCGTAGCGAATATCACTCGGCGTAAGCCGAATAACACTGCGAAGCAATATCACTCGCCGCAGGCGAATAGAGTTGGCGTGATACTCCGCTAAGAGTATCACGCCTAGCTCGCCGCTTTTTTCTTAAATATCAATAACCAGATCGCATCTTTTTTCAATCTCCGTTTTTTCGAAATACAGGTTTTCAAGGGGAATCCATTCATCGAAAAATCTCTTTGTAAGAGAGGGAGAATTACGCTTTAAAATGCGGTCTCTTTGTTTATCCCTGCCAATGCTTAAAAAAACCGAAAAATCATAATATTTTGAAAGTCTCGGATGCATAGAATATGCGCCCTCAATTATTACAATACTACTCGGCTTTACCGAAACGGGAGAAGAGAACGCTCCGCTGTGACAGTCAAATCTGCGGTAATTCACGCTCTGACCGAGCATCAGAGGAATTAAAATTTCCTTTTCAAATCGCTCTCTGTCTACGTTCCCGCCTATTTCGGAAAGTCGCTCGGGCGTACGCATTTCGGGCGTTAAAAAGAAATCGTCCATATGGAATACGGAAGCACCGTAAATCTTTTCTATCAGAGATGCAAGAGTGGTTTTTCCACTTGCACTTCCGCCGTCAACAGCAATAATTAACCTGTTCCGATTTACAGAATCAATATATGCAAGCAGCGGTAAAAAGGGAAGATACGCCCTTGATATCACACGGTATTTCGGGGAATAAAGAGTACGAAACGCTTCCGAATGGTGCAGGGCGGGAAATCCATCACTTTCCCATTTTTCAGCCTTTTGTGAAAACTCGGTATAGGAAAATGGTAAACGCCCATCTGAAATAAGCTCCTTTACCGCAAGCAGCATTTTGAATACAGCGTTTTCACCCTCCGATTCGGCTTTTGAGGAAAGGAAAAAAAGCATCCCCAAGGTCTTTGCCGAAAGTCCGTTTTTTAAGTAAGAGAGGTGGACACGCACGTATTTTTCGTTAAGCTCCTCTGTTAAGGTGTTATCATCGGTGGGGGATAAATTATATTCATCCTTGATTTTTGAAATGGCCGTATCAAGGTCGGAAACCATATGCTCGCAACCGAAGGCGCAGTGGTAAATAAATTTGAAGACATCCTCAATTTCCATTTTCGGATGCTTCTTAAAATGGTTAATTAAATTTTTTTTGAAATCAGTCATTTAAATTCAGCACCTTGTTTTTTTCGAGCACCATAATCAAAATGGGTATAAGCACGATTTGAATTATGATTCCCGGAATAGCATCCGTTATCGCTCCGGCAAGAAATGCGCCAAAGGTGAACGCTCCGCCATCTGCGCTTACACAGATAGCCATCACGATTCCCCATATGATTCTGCCAACGATCATTGATATGAGTAATGACACGTATATGTATTTCTTTTTCTTCGGTAACAGCTTATACATAAGACCGCATACTGCGCCGTAAGCGGCAAGCTCAAATGCCATACAAAAGGCAGAGGGGAAGAGGGGAGGTCTGCCAAGTGTCAGCGAGCGGAACAAGGGCGCGATAAAGCCAACGCCGAGCCCCCAGGTCCAACCGCAAATAAATCCGCATATAAGCACGGGAATATGCATGGGCAAAAGCATAGCCCCGACCTCCGGAATCTGTCCGGTAAGGAAAGGAAGAACGTAAGCAAGTGCCAAGCAAAGCGCCGAAGCAGTCAATTTAAAAATATTTTTATGATTTTTCATAAAGTACCTTCAAAGCAGTAAATTCTTTTGTTTAGATTATTTTAGCATAAACAAAGTAAAAATTCCATACAAAAGTAAAAATATATTGTCTTGTGTCAGTATAAATAATTTATGACAAACGTTTAATTCCATTTTGCTTGACACCTCAGCGCAATTGTTGTAAAATTAAAATATAAATATTTTATTTGGAGAAATGCTATGAAGCTTAGTGTCTGGTCAAGCTATTATTTTGATTTATCACCCGAGGATGCCCTTTGTGAATTGAAAAGTCACGGATTTGATTGCTGTGAGATATCCTTTGAGCACGCTTATAAGCTTATGGAACGAGGAAATTTAAAAAAGGCGGGCGCAGAATTTGCAAAATTTGCATCAGAGCTTGGTGTTGATATTTCCCAAGGCCATCTTTCCTATGAAGCAAAGCTTTGCAAGCCCGAGGGAATGGAATTTTTGAAGAAGCAGATAGATCTGTTTCTTGCTATGGGAGTAAAAAATGCGGTTTTGCATTGTGATGCTCTTGCGTGGAGAGAAAATGAAAAAATTTCAACTGAGGAAAAGATAAAGGAAAACGAGAAGGCTCTTTCCGAAATTTTAGATTACGTTAAGGACAGCGATATGGTAATCTGTCTTGAAAATCTTATCAGCACGGAATTTATTAATAACGCAGACGGAATTTTATATTTTATAAATAAATTTAAGAGTAAAAACCTCGGCATCTGCCTTGACACGGGTCATCTCAATTTGAGAGACGGAGATCAGGCGGCGTTTATAAGAAAGGCGGGCACTCATATCAAAGCGCTCCATCTTGCGGACAACGAGGGTCAGAGAGATCAGCATCTTATGCCTTACGGCTGCGGAAGCGTGGATTTCGTTTCCGTTATCCGTGAAATGAAGGCTCTCGGATATAAGGGACTCTACAATCTTGAAATTCCGGGTGAAAGACAGGCTCCTCAGGAAATTCTGGGCTATAAGCTTGATTATATTAAAAAAATGATGGATTATCTTGACAGGATAACCGATTGATAAGAGGAAAATATGGTAGATTTTATTATTGAAATTCCAAAGGGGAGGAAGCCCGTTGTTTTACAGCTTTCGGACCCGCAGATTATCGATTCCTCTCAGGCTGTGGCAGGACGCTTAAGCAAGGGAGAGGACACCTATTGGGCAAAGGATAAAAAAGAGGAAAGATGCTTCAAGTATATCAGAGAAACCGTAAATAACGTATCCCCCGATCTGATACTTATCGCCGGTGATATAGTGTACGGAGAATTTGACCACGACGGAAGCGGTCTTGTCAGCTTTATAGAGTTTATGGAGGGCTTCGGTATTCCGTGGGCTCCCGTTTTCGGCAATCACGAAACCGAAAGCAGAATGGGAGCGGACTGGCAATGCAAGCAGCTTGAAAATGCCAAAAATTGCTTATTCAGGCAACGCACTCTGACGGGCAACGGTAACTACACCGTGGGCATAAAGCAGAACGGAGTGCTTACCCGTGTATTCTACATGATGGATTCCAATTCGGGATACCCCAGCGAAGCATCGATTTCAAACGGACATTCGCAGCACAAGGCGGGCTTCGGTGACGATCAGATAGAATGGTACACAAAGGGTATAGGATGCATACGTAAGGAATTCCCCGACGTAAAAATTTCCTTTATGCTTCACATCCCTCTTCACGCCTTTGAAAAAGCATATGAAAAATACGGATATACAAGGGATAGGTCATCAGGCGCTTTCCCGATAGTTATCGACAATATGGATGAAACGGGAACTGATTTCGGTGTGATCCTTTATCCCATTGATAACTGGGACAAGGAAGATGACGTATGGCAGAGCTTCAAGACCTTAGGCGTTGATTCCGTATTTGTGGGACACGACCACGAGGTTTCCGCAAGTGTTGTTTATGAGGGTATACGCTGTCAGTTCGGCTTGAAATCAACCACGTACGACAGTAATATTTACGTTGACGAGGGGGGCAGCCTTGTGAAAAGCTGGATCCCGTCAGGCAAGCCCATGATAGGCGGAACCGTAATGGAGCTTGGTGAAAACGGTGCAATAGAAAAATCATACCACTATTACTGTAAAAACGTAGAATTTGAAAGGTAACATCACTATGTATACTAAGCATAAATGGGAAAGCGACAGATACTTTAATTTCGGCTACACGAAATATCTTCCTAAGGATTTTGATGAAACGAAAAAATACCCCCTTGTATTTTTCCTCCACGGAGCGGGAGAGTGGGGCGACGATCTTGATATTGCGTGCCGTCACGGATTTATGAAACACGTAAGAGAAAGCGGCAGGGAATACCCCTTTATCTGTGTAGCTCCGCAAATTCCCCAGAATAAATATTGGGGATGCTATACTGAGTCAGTTCTTGCTTTTTTGGACTACATATGCAAGGTGCTGCCCGTTGATACGGACAGAGTATACTTAACAGGCCTTTCCATGGGCGGAACGGGTACTTGGATGCTTGCAATGGCAGCTCCCGAGAGATTTGCCGCCATAGCGCCCATTTGCGGAAGCGGAATATATTGGTTTGGCGAGGCCCTTGTAAATACGCCTATAATGGTGTATCACGGTGACTGCGATGACGTTGTACCCTTGGAAAACAGTATAGAAATGGTAAGGTCCGTTAATAAAAGGGGCGGTAACGCCGAAATAAAGGTGCTTAAGGGCGTTTGGCATAACGCTTGGGACGCAGCCTATGAGGGGGATGAGCTCTTCACGTGGCTTCTTTCCCATAAACTGAACAGAGAATAGTAATTTAAAAGGACACTTTCGCAAGTGCCCTTTTAATATTCAGCTTAGATAGTCCTATTACGTCGCTGATTCAAGAAGAACGGCACTATTTCTTGATTGGCTATTTACAAAATCAAAAATAGGTAGTATAATGATTTTAAATAGTTTTAGGGGGGTTATTATGGACGAAATTAAATGGTTTAAGGAAGCAAAATACGGTCTTATGCTGCATTTTGGATTGTATTCTGTTTTAGGAGGCGTTTACAAGGGGAAGAAATCTCATAATTACGCTGAATGGATTCAATCGGGACTTGCCATTCCCAACAGCGAGATGGAAAAAATAGCAAGATCCTTTAACCCCATATACTTTGATGCTGACGAGTGGGCAAAATTCGCCTGTGACTGCGGAATGAAATACGTTGTTATAACAACCAAGCATCACGATGGCTTTGCGCTTTTCAAATCCTACGCGGATGAGTATAACTGCGTTGATTTTTCCGCCTTTAAAAGAGATATTATCGGGGAATTAAGCAGAGCTTGTAAAAAATACAATTTGAAATTCGGTATTTACTATTCTCAGGACCTTGACTGGCACGAGGAAAACGGCGGAGGATATAAGACCGAGCCGGTGGGCTGCGCAGGAGTCAGCTGGGATAATTCCTGGGACTTTCCCTGCAAGGAGAAAAAGGATTTTAATATTACCTTCAGAAATAAGATCATACCGCAGATCAAGGAAATTATGACAAACTACGGAGAGATTTCTCTTGCTTGGTTTGATATGCCTATGACCTTAACTCCCGAGCAAAGTCAGGAAATATATGACCTTGTAAAAAAATATCAGCCAAACTGCCTTGTAAATTCTCGCTTGGGAAACGGTAAATACGATTACGTTTCCTTGGGTGACAACGAAATCCCCGACAATAAAGAATCAGAAGAGGGAGCAATTGATTTTAACTCTATTGAGGGATTTAAGCCGTCTCCTTACGGCTTTTATGAATCGGCATGCACCTTAAACGATTCCTGGGGATACAATTGCTGGGATCATAATTGGAAGAGCAGCGAGGAGGTCTACAATAACAAGAGAAAGCTTAATGACCTTGAAATAAATTATCTTATCAATATCGGCCCCGACCATTTAGGCCGCTTCCCGATTGAGGCTCAGGAAATTTTAAAGGGTGTTTGCGAGCTTGAGAAAAAAACCGTATAGCATATAATAAGCGTAAATAGATCAGCCGAACAGACAGTGTTCGGCTGATTTTTTGTATAAATGAATACTACGCAATTATTTTCTATTGTAATACGAAATTGAAAGTTAGAGTGACCCGTACTATGTGGGAAGGCTCGCAAGCGAGAGTAGTGTAAATCGAAAAAAGTTTAACGACAAAAGCACTCTCTATTAACATTTGTAAAAAACAAGCGCTGTTTGAGCAAAACTAAAATGCAAAGTTATTGACTATCACATAAAACCATGCTATCATAATGACAGAAGGTGTGCACTCCCTCTAATCAAACAGGAGGATTTTATTATGGTAGAATTAAAAGTTTCAGAGGTTATATCAAGAGAAAGAAAGCGT
>JAFVYY010000114.1 GCA_017508405.1 Clostridia bacterium | reverse complement strand
AAGGTTGGTCTTTCCGGTAAATCCGTTATTCCCTTTATCATAGGAACAGGCTGTGCTATCCCCGGCGTTATGGCTTGCCGTACCATCCGTAACGAAAGAGAGCGCCGTGCAACGGCTATTCTCGCTCCATTTATGCCCTGCGGAGCAAAGCTCCCCGTTATTTCACTTTTTGCGGGAGCGTTTTTTGGAAACGGACCATGGGTTGGTGCTATGATGTACTTTATAGCTATTGTGATTATTTTCTTCTGTGCTCTTTTGGTAAATCTTATCACGGGATATAAGAATAAAAAATCATACTTTATTATGGAGCTTCCCGAATACAAGCTACCCAGCGTAAAGAAAGCGGCTATCTCTATGGGACAGCGCGGATGGTCGTTTATTGTGAAGGCAGGAACCATTATCCTTGTATGCAATTTTGTGGTCCATCTTATGCAAAACTTTACGTGGAGTCTTAAAATTGCAGAAGAGGCGGACACATCTATTCTTGCCACTATCGCTACTCCCTTTGCATACTTATTTGCCCCCGTTGTGGGAATTGTTGCATGGCAGCTTGCTGCAGCCTCAATAACAGGCTTTATCGCAAAGGAAAACGTAGTCGGTACTCTTGCAGTATGCTACGGCATATCCAACTTCTTTGATTTAGAGGAGCTTGAAATGATAGCGGGTGCAGGAGCTGATGTTGCAACAGCTCTGGGTATATCTAAAATTGCCGCTCTTGCATTCCTCATGTTCAATCTCTTTACTCCCCCATGCTTTGCGGCTATGGGAGCAATGAATGCGGAGCTTAAGAGCAAGAAATGGTTCCTCGGCGCTATAGGGCTTCAGTTATCTGTAGGTTACTCCATCGGCTTTATAGTAAACTTTTTTGGCACGGTATTCTCCTCTAAGGCAAGCTTCGATGGCATTTGGATGCCCATTCTTGGTTGGTGCATAGTTGGTGCTGCTGCCGGAACAATAACGTTTATAATCGTAAGAAATCAGAAGCGCTTCAAGGCTGAGGCCGAAGCAAAAAGAAAGGCTAAGGAAGCCTTGACCGTTTAAAAGGAGCAATCTATGGAGCTTATTGATTTTATCGTAATAGGTATTATTGCCGTAATAGTTGGCGGAGCCGTCGCCTACATAATCAAGGCGAAGAAAAGCGGTAAAAAATGTATCGGCTGTCCCGACAGCTCAACCTGCAGCGCTTGTAAAAAATCCAAAAGTAATCATCAATGTACCTCATGTAGCTCTTGTACCAATTGCTCGTCATGCAAATCGAATGACGGGGATAAAAATTAAAGTAAGTTACGCGGCTCTCCCACCGCGATAACAAGCATACATACAAAAGCGGAGCGAGGAAATCCTCGCTCCGCTTTTTGTTTATTTATAGCGTGTAGGGATATCTGTTTCTCCGAGAAGATAATCTATACTCGTCTTATAGAATCTTGCGAGCCTTATGAGTATAGCCGTTGGAATATCGTTCTCTCCTGTTTCGTATTTTGAATAGCCCGTTTGTGACATTCCAAGATATTTGGCAATCTCTTTCTGTGTCATATCCTTGTCTTCTCTTAAATCTCTGATCCTTGGATACATCTGATCCTCCGTTGATATAGAATTCATACTAATGCAGTATTCACCGCTTTATGTAGAAATTATATCCTAACCTATTTCAGGGTATTGACATTTAACCTGAAATAGGTTATACTAATTATGTTGAACGGCACGGTTCATCAAATTTAAATACTTCGAGGTTTTATCATGGGAAGGTATGTAGAAAACAGTTTAGGTAGAAACGAGAATTTAGTAAGGAAAGCCAAGCTGACTAAGCTTTTTCTTGTTGGAACATGGATTAAGGCAATACTTCTTTGTTGGCTTCTCTTTATTCCTGTTTTCAAAGCTATAGCTAAAACAGTTGTATACTGTAACACCGAGCTTGGAATTACAACCAAGAGAATTATAGGCAAAAGCGGAGTTATCAACACCAGAGCTCTTGATGCTCCACTCGACAAAATTCAGACTGTATCGACAGCCCAAGGCTTTTGGGGCAAGATTTTCGGATATGGCGATTTAAGAATCAGCACAGCCGAAGGAACATACTATTATACCGGCGTTGTTTCTCCCGACAGCTTCAAGGGAACTGTTATGGCGCAAATTGATCAGTATGAAGAGGACAAAATCAAACAGCAAGCGAGAGAAATGGCAAATGCAATGGCAGGAATTATGGGACGGTAATTCTTATTATCTCACCGTTAAATCGTGTCCTTGACAGTGAGAATATATAAAGCCCTCGGTGTGAAGCATCACGCCGGGGGCTTTGTTTTATCATTATAATTTTAAGTGCGCATCAAAAAGGTAAAAACGCGGTAATTTCAAGTCTTTCGCCGTCCTTTACGGAGGCTGTGATTTTACCCTTATGGGACTGAACTATGGCACGGGCAATGGAAAGGCCCAGGCCGTAGCCTGTTTTTTCCTCTCTTGATTTATCTCCTCGGTAGAATCTGTCAAAAAGACGCTCTGCCTTATCCTTGGTAATACCCTCTGCCCTGTTGGTAACGGAGAGAGATGCATATCTGCCCTGTTTTTTCAACTCAAGCTCTACTGTATCTCCATCACATGAATACTTAACTGAATTGTCAAGCAAAATGGAAACAAGCTGAGTTATTGATCTTTCATCGCCCTTAATTGTCACCAAATTTTCTATCCGTGTCACAAATTTTTTGCCATTCGTCTTAAAAATAGAGCCAAAGGACTGAGAAAGCTCCGATACGATATCGGTAAGAGGAAATTCCACAAAGGGCAGCTTATAGCTTTCCTCCTCCATTCTCGAAAGATATACAAGATCGTTTGTAAGGGCCGTTAAGCGCTTCGTTTGCAGCTTTATATCGGCGACCCACTCGCTTTCTCCGCTTTCCATTGTGATAAGCTCCGCATCGGCATCGATTACCGTAAGGGGAGTTTTAAGCTCGTGTCCCGCATCCGTTATAAAACGCTTCTGCTTTTCTACACTTTCGCTTACGGGGTCGGTAACAAGCTTGGAAAGGAACAAAAGAAGCAGAAATACCGCAAGCAAGCCGACTACCGATATTGTACTGCTTATAAACACGAAATTGCGGTTCGTGGAAAGGGCGCTTGAGCAATCAAGGAATACTACGCTCGTAAAATTATCATCAGCCTTAACAAGGAATCTGTAATCTCCAAGGAAATCCCTTTCTTTACCTGTAAGAACAGCACGTTCAGCCATATTCACCGCATTTTCCGCATCCATAACCGTAATATTACCTATGGTTACAGCCACAGGCTCCATGCTTTTCGAAAACATAACCAGAAAGAATCTTGATTCAATGGGAATCTCCCTGTCCCAAACTCTGTGCTGAGGGAATCCCGGAAACTGCGGTAAAACAGGAAGCTGACCCTGCTTTTCCATAATAATATCAATGGTCTCGTCCGCCTTATCTACAACCGCCTTGTAGCTAAGAGCGTTTATGGTTATCATTATTATGGCAAGAACCATAAAAAGTGACAGCATGGCAATTAAAATAAATTTCCAGCGAAGCCTTCTTATCATTTTATTTCCTCCAGCGAATAGCCCGAATTTCTTTGGGCCTTGATCTGGATGTTTGCATTCAAAGCAAGAAGCTTCTTTCTAAGGTATGAAATATATACCCAAACCACGCTTATTTCTGAATCACTGTCATATCCCCATATTTTCTCCATAAAGGATTCTGTGGATATAAGCCTTTTCGGGTTGCGCATAAGCATTTCCATCATTTGGAACTCCTTATTTGCCAATCTGTACTCTCCGTCGGGAGATTTAAGCTCATAGCTTGCGCAATCAAGGGTCACGTTACCGAACTGAAGACTCGAATCGCTTTGAGTACTCTCTTCCCTTGTCATAGTTCTGATTCTGGCAAGAAGCTCCCTTGAATCAAAGGGCTTCGTAAGGTAATCGTTTGCGCCCATATCAAGGCCGAGGACCTTATCGTCAATTTCCGACTTTGCGGATAAAATCAGCACGGGAGTGTTTATTTTTTTTGCTCTTACGGCTTTTAAAACCTCAATGCCGTCCATTATAGGCATCATAATATCAAGAATGATACCGTCGTAATTTCCAACGGTTATATAATCAAGGGCGTCCTTGCCGTTATATACTGCGTCTACAGAGTAATTATTCCTTTTCAAAATCGCCTCAATGGCTCTCGACAAGGATCTTTCGTCCTCACAAAGAAGTAATCTCATCTTCGCCCTCCTTTATTCAAAATAGTTTGTATTTTATAAATTTCCCCGAGGGAGTGTCTTAATACGCCACAAGGCAATCACTTGTGATCACCGTGCTTACCGTCTGTGTAACGCCTGCACGCTCGATTTCAAAATATACGGTTTCTCCAACCCTTGCATCAAGCATTGCGTCAACCAAATGATAGGTTCTTGTGACATCAACCTGTCTTTCACCTATGGTTATGCTTCTTACAATATCGTTTTTCTGTAATATCTGCGCTCCCAAGCCATCGTTTGATGCGCTGTCAACTATTACCGTTTCCATTTTGACGATATGTCCCGTTTCCGTATCGTATTTTGTATAAAGCTCCGATGCGCGGACGGTAATACCGAGTATTCCCCTCATTACCGTTTTGCAGCTCTTACCGTAGCAATAGTCTATTATGTTATCTGCAATTCCCCTTGCCACGTTTGAGGGTATCGCATAACCGATGTTTTCGATTTCGCTGCTTGATATCTTTGCGTTCACAATACCGATAAGCTCACCCTTGTCATTGAAAAATCCTCCGCCTGAGTTACCCGAATTTACAGCCGTATCCGTTCTCATAACTCTGAGAGTAACCGCAGATTTATCATCCGCCACCGGAAGGCTGATGTTTTCGGAATCCACGCTGATAACTCCGGAGCTTACGGAAATTCCGCCAAGAGCAGGATTTCCGATAGCAAGTGTCTTCTGACCTATTACGATCTTATCCGAATCGGCAATTTTAACCTTCTTCGCAACGCCGCTTAAATATGCGTTTCTTAAAATTTCATTATTCTCAACACGAAGCACCGCAATATCATAATTCATAGAGCCGCCAACGTAGGTTGCGGGTATTGCGTATTCCTTTGACTCCATACCGTAAAGGTACACGGATATATTTGTACATATCTTGTCTGCCGTACTCAGCTTTGAATTGTAAACAACGTGGTAGTTTGTGATTAAAAAAGCGTCGCCCTCGCCGTTTATATCATAAATAACTCCTGCGCCGCCGGATGCGGACACGCCGTAATTACAGTAAACGCTTACTATAGAACGAAGTCCCTCGCTTGCCGCAACGGAAAGATCGTTACCCTGTATTTGTATCGTCACGTCGTTCGTTACGGAATCTCCGTTGATTATTATATCTCCCATAGGTACGTTGGTTTCAACGCTTGACGTAGGCTCATCAAAGCGACCGATTCTGTCAAGAAGCTCCGAGCAGGATGTCAACGAGCATATAAGTATCGTCGCCATAAGAATCAGCGCTATCCCTTTTGATATTTTATTTTTCATATGTTTACCTCATCTGCATAAGTGGTGTTAAGTATATTTTAACCGTCCTGCCTTAATTAAACTTAAATTTAAGACATATCTTATTTTAACACACGCATATAAAAAATTCAATACCGCATTTTTGGGAACAAAACGGTAAGACTAAAAGAAAAACGGCGGACAAGTCCGCCGTTTGCATTTTTATTTCTGCATCTGTGCAAGAATCATCTTAAGAAGATCCTCAGTTGTGGGGTTAGCTTCTCTTTCAAGTCTTGCCTTTTCAGCTGCCTCAGCGTCTGCCTTAGCCTTTTCCTCTGCTGCCTTTGCTGCCTTTGCTTCAAGATATTCCTTTACAGCAGCCTTGTCTGTAATTTTCTTACCCTGAGCCTTAAGAGCCTTTTTGTCTTCCTTTGTAAGTCTGTCGTCAACAAGGTCGATATCCTTCATTCTGTTGATGATTCTTACTATTGAGAAGAGCACCAATGCAATAAGGAGGAAGTTGATTATTGCGTTGATGAATGCGCCCCAGTCAATATAGATGGAGTTCGCAAGGTCAACCGTTACCTCTCCTGTTGTAGCGTCTGTAACCTCTGTACGGAGAAGGAAGGTGTAAAGCTCACTAAGTGAGTCCTTACCGAGAATAGCTGCAAGAATCCAGTTGATAATGGGCTTAAGGATATTATTGCTGAGCGCGTTTACAATAGCAGTAAATGCGCCGCCGACAATAACGCCGACTGCCATATCAAGCACGTTTCCACGGGTTATGAATTTCTTAAATTCGCTGAAAAACTTTTTCATTTTAATCTCCTTTACGTAATATTTTTTACTGATATGATTATACATTAGTCTTCACATTTTGTCAAGGCAATAAATTTTTTTGTTTATACTTTATTTTGGCAAACGAATATGATATAATCTAAATGTAAGCTGTAAAGGAGATGCGCTATGATTACTATACAGAAAACGCCGAACAGGGATTTTAAAATACTTAATTTGACAGACGTGCATACGGAAAATCACGAGCTTTCCGAGGATAGCGAAAAGCTTCGCGTTCTTAAAAACACGGTTACGGAGCTTGTTGAGAGAGTCAAGCCCGACCTGATCACCGTAAGCGGAGATCTGGCGTGGGGCGGAAGCTTTGAGGCTTATAAATTCTTTGCCGACTTTATGGAGAGCTTCAATACTCCGTGGACCCTCACTTGGGGCAACCACGACCAAGAAAGAGGATACGAGGTTCTTGACAAAACCGTGGAAATTTTAAAAGAAAGCAAAAGCCTTATTTACGAGGACGGTCCCTCTGAGCTTGGAAGAGGTAACTTTGTACTCTCCATTTGCGAGGGTGATAAAATCGCTCTCGGAATTATAGTAATGGACACCCACAACCGAGTAAAATTTACTAATAAGGACGGCAACGAGGACTGGGGCTGGGGTAAGCTTTACCCCGAGCAATTTGAGTGGTACAGAAAGCAGGTATGTAATCTTACCGACCTCGGCTGTAAGGAAACCGCAATCCTTATTCATCAACCTATTTTCGCCTATAAATACGCTCTTTCCGAGGCTGTTAAGGACGGAATTGACCCCCGTAGCATAAGCCTCAAGGACAGCTACGGTGACTCCTGTTGGAACGACGGGTATAAAGACTCCTTCGGTATAAACTGCGAGGACGTGTGCTGTTTTAAGGAGGATGACGGCTTTTTTGACGTTGTTACTGAGCTTGGCTCTACTAAGACTGTTATCGCAGGTCACGACCACGTAAACTGCTCTTGCATCTGTTACAGGGGCGTTAGATTGACCTATGGTTTAAAGACAGGAATGGGCGCTTACTGGAAGCCGGAAATGAACGGCGGTACGGTGCTGACGGTAACATCAGACGGAATCACAGGCATTAAGCACGAGTTCGTTGACGCAACGTCTTGGCTGAATCCTAAGACTGAAAATTAACGCAAAAACAAAGGCTATAGTGTGAACTTCTCTGTTAGGAGTATCACACTATAGCCTCATTTTATATTTTCGCTTCTTAACTGATTTTAAAAATTTACTGTCTTAATTTTCCGTATATGATCCCCAAGCCTTGTTCCACTCTTTTATGGTTTCAAGAGCCTCGGGCTCTTCCTTGTTATAGCTCTTGTCAAATTCCTCAATCCCATTATTAATGTTAACAGATAAAACGTTGTTCCATCCCTCTACTCCCGCATTGTGAATAATGCTTGGGAATATGCAATTTACAAGCATCTCTATATCCGCATCTGATTCAAAAGCCTCTGCTTTCTGTTCAAGATAGGCCTTCATAGTATATTCACTTCCTGTCCACGAAAGCACGTCAACGAAATAATCGGACATAAACCTATCCTGTGTACTTTTAGGTATGCACATAAGAAACGGATATCGATCATCCAGAGGAACGCAGTAACGCCCCTGCTCCTCATTTAGCATTGGAAATGGAACCACTCCTATACCTTCAAGTTTCTCATAAGAGGATAAACGGACATTTTCTCTGAGAAACAGCAAAGTTTCGTTTTTAAGAGCTTTTACGGCTCCATTTTCGCCCGGTGTGCTACTATTCCATGTCGGACGTAACCAATTTAAGTCCTCAGTCAAATGAAGCTTTGCCACAATTTTGTAAATTTCCGAATCTTTCAAGCTAAGCTTCCATTCTCCTGTGGATTTATCTATCCCTACAGTCTTTACTCCAAAGCTGTATGGCATTGAATAAAGTGCAAGTTTATCAAGTCCGTACATATCATTTTCACTATGCTTGCCGTCACCATCATCCTTATATACAGAGGTACCAAGGGCAACAAGCTGATCCCAAGTCCATTTGCCTTCTCTTACCTTTTGATAAAGTTCAGCAGTCGCCTTTTCTCCGCCAAGAAACTTCTTGTTAAAGTAAAGTACTTTTGCAACCTCCTTACTGAGTGTAGAAAAATCTCCGTCTACAAAGAAGGTATGTCCCATAGCCGTATAGGTGTCAACGGAATCCTTATTGTAATATGGATTTGAAAAATCAATATAATCCCTGTTTCCTATATCGTATACAAGTCCGTTTGCAACTATCCTCTGCACTCTTAATGCACGGGGTAAAGCAATATCATAGCTTACGTTACCCGCAATTTCTGCTTTGTTAAGCTCATTGCCGAAATCATATTGACCGCAATTTATCCAATTTACATTAACACCGTAGGTGCTCTTGATAAACTCTTGTCTTTCAAGCACCGCTGCATCTATCTTCGTTCCGAAACCCGACTCCTTACCATCTTCTACGCAAAGCTCAACTACGCTCCACGGTGCGCCTGCCGCGCTTGACCACGTAGTACAGGCTACGTTTAACGTCTTGCCCTCCCAGTCTTTTTTTACGTTGGTTTTAGAGGAAAAGCCCTCGTTCGTAGTTGATACATCAATTGATACACTATCGGTTTTTTCTCCCTCTCCGTTTTGTAAATCGTAGGAGTACGTAACATTGACCGTGTACTTCGTATTTTGCGTAAGATTACTGAATTTTCTTGCGTCGATGCTTTCTGCTGTTTTGACCTTAACTCCGTTTTGGTAAAGCTCTATTGACTTTATTTCTCCCGCATTATCGGGGTCTGTTTCTGTAATTTCAAAGCTGACGGTGGTTCTTGTGCTTTGAAGGTCTACTATTTCAAAGGTAGGCTTATTGAGCGGCTCTGCTGTGGTAGTAGTATCATCCTCTCCACCACAGGAAATGAGCGCTAAAGAGGATATGCACAAAAGCACAATTAATATTAAAAATATTATCTTTTTCATAATTTTACTCCTCTTTAGTAAATTTTCAACTAACTACGGTGGGGTTTTCAGCTCTGCATTTTCGTCGTATTGCAACCTTTTTAGTATAATATTTATCTGTTTTTATTGTAGAGTATACTTATCTATTTATATACTATCATAAAAATTCATCACTTGTCAACATTTTTACTTGCCTTTTGTTTTTGGACTTAAATAAATAAAAATTCCCCTATCAGCGCTTACGCTTTGATAGGGGAAATTTTATTCAGTTAATCAGAACGGATTCTCTGTCTTGTAGGGCAAGGATTTAGGCTGGTTGTAGCCGATGTTCTCTGCGTCGAAGTACTTGAACACCTCGAAGATGGACTTGCCGTAGTGACCGAAGGCAACTGCGCCGTGGTGGGGGAAGCCGTTTTCGATAAGGACGTGGCGGTAGAATCTACCCATTTCCTTAATTGCGAAGATACCGATGCCACCGAAGGACTTGGTAGCCACGGGAAGAACCTCACCCTCTGCTACGTATGCGTAGAGGTGGTTGTCAGCTGTGGACTGGAGACGGAAGAACGTGATTTCACCGGGAACGATATCGCCCTCGAGAGTTCCGTTTGTTACCTCCTCGGGAAGTGAGCGAGCCATGATCATCTGATTCTTCATTTCGGGCTTCTTAAGCTTT
>JAFVYY010000113.1 GCA_017508405.1 Clostridia bacterium | reverse complement strand
GGGGACATAATTCCTTGCACGGACCTTGATTTTGAGCTCAGCTCGGATGGAACGTACTACATAATAAAGGGTATAGGAACCTTTGAGGGAAGCAATTTGCTTCTCCCCTCTGAGCATAACGGGAAGCCCGTTAAGGAGATAAAGGAATCCTCATTTAGAAATGACACAAGGATTAAAAAGGTGATAATCCCCGCCACAATTGAATACGTAGGTGATTTTGCGTTTATGGAAAGCGCTCTTAAGGAATTGTATATTGAAGGAGCGGATACGGAATTTGGACGGTCGGTATTCTATTATTCAATCTCTCTTCACCTAGTAAAGCTTCCCGACGGTTTGAAGGCAATATCCCCATTTATGTTCAATAGCTGCCTTGAGCTTACAGAAATACAGCTTGGAAGTAAGCTGGAGAAAATAGGAGAATACGCTTTTGCCGGTTCAGGTCTTATAAGCATTGTAATTCCAGATAGCGTTACAGTAATTGAACAAAACGCATTCGCAAGTGCAGTAAATCTTGAAAGCGTAACTTTAGGAAAAGGATTGAAGTCCATAGGAAACAGAGCGTTTACCCTTTGCTCGGACCTTAGAAGCATTGTAATTCCCGACGGTGTGGTAGCCTTAGGAGATTCAGTATTCAAGAAATGTTCAACCCTGGAAACCATAGTTATTCCTAACAGTGTATCAACTATGGGGCGTTCGGTATTCAGCGAGTGCGTAAAGCTTAAGGAGGCTGTTATCGGAGACGGAATAGAGGTTATACCCACCGGTACGTTTGAGAAGTGCTATGAGCTTAAAAAGCTTACGCTAGGAAAAAACGTTAGAGAGTTTGGCGATGATTACAGCACTTTTGATTTTTGTACTCAGCTAATCGAGTTTCACGTTACAAGTCTGGAAAGCTGGAACAATATAACCAACAAGGTTTATATGGAGCTTTATGTTAGTGGTTATAAGGTTTACGTTAACGGAGAAGTGGTTTTTGAAGATTGATGTACTCTATCGAAGAAAGGAGCGAATTTAGGTGAAAAAATATATTTGTTTTGCTATATGTCTTGTTTTATGTTGCTTTATATTTGCTTCATGCAACGGTGACAACACAGACTCCAGCACCACAGTCGAAGTATGTCAGCATAACAGCGTAAAGATGGAGAGCATATCTTCTACTTGCTTTTTAGAGGGAAGAAGCGGAGGATATCAATGCTCCTTGTGTGAAGAAATTTTAGAAGAGCCTACAGTACATCCAAAGCTTAAGCATAATTTTGTTGATGATGTTTGTACACACTGTAATAATCAAAACAGCATAAATCAATTCAACTTTGAATTAAATAATGATGGAAAATCTTATAAAATTACGCTGTTTTATATTTACAAATCACCGGATGTATTGATGATTCCCGAGGAATACAACGGTAAGCCTGTAACTGCTATTTCTGAAGAAGCATTATTTTACTCAAGTGGGTTTGAAAAGCTTATAATTCCTGACACGATTACGTATATTGGAAGAGCCGCTTTTTATAAGTCCACAGACCTTGTAGAGGTTGAGGTTTACGGTTCACCTTATTTTTACAGTTCAGCCTTTGCGGATTGTATGCTTCTTGATGAGATTACCTTTTATGGAAATATTAAGGAAATACCAGATAGAATGTTTTTCGGATGTGAGTCGCTTAACAAGATAAACGTTCCGGATTCGGTTACAAAAATAGGAAAAGATGCATTTACATCCTGTAAGCAGCTTAGAAAAATTGAATTAGGTGACAATGTTCTTGAAATAGGTGCTGGTGCATTTGAAGGCACAACGATAAAAGAGCTTACTATTCCAAAGGGCGTAACTGTAATTAATGAAGACACTTTTGCCTACGCAGGAATAGAAAATATTATAATACATGATGGCATTACCGAGATTAAGGATGGAGCTTTTAGAAATTGCAAAAATCTTGAGAGCGTACATATAGGCTCGGGAGTAGTATCTATAGGTAAAAAGGCTTTTTATGAATGTGAAAAGCTTAAAAAGCTTACTATACCGAATAACGTAAAGAATCTTGGAGAAGAGCTCGTTTATAATTGTGTAAGCCTTGAAGAAATAGTTATCGGAGATGGAGTGGAGTATTTTACAGGCAAAGTGGTTACATCCTGTGATAACCTTAAAAAGATTACGCTCGGTAAGGGAATAAACTATTGCTCCGGTAATAATGTGTTTTTAGGCTGCTATGAATTAAAGGAGCTTCATATTGCTAATCTTAATGTGTTGGCATCTCTTAAAGAAGCCGGATTGCTTGAAAACTGTAGAAAAGCTAAGATATATCATAATGGAAAAATAGTTACTTAAAAATCTCTGTAAAAATACGTCCTTCCTTGCCGGAAAGACGTATTTTTTATCCTTCACATTTTATATTGCATAATCAGGTGGCATGTGTTATAATATCCTTGTAGAGCAAATATAAGAAATAAAAAGAAACCATACCATCTACGTAGAACAGGCGGATAATATATGATATTAAAAATAAACGTAGCAAGGTCAAATTTGTATTCGTGTACAGCCTCAGTTGATGAAATGCCTCTTGATAAATGTGATTACAATGAGGGCTGCTCATATTATCAGAAAGAGCTTACCGAGGGGTATCACAGGGTTGAAATTGCAATAAGAAAAATAGTTAAGGGCAAGGGCGACGGATATTTAACGGGTGGATTGAATATAGCGACAGGCAACGTAAGATCTGTTCTTGAAGACTCAAAGCTGGAAAAATATTGCTATGATATTAAAATCGAAGAAGGAAAGGACATCCTTTATATTAACTATGACGGCAAGGTGCTTCCCTCACTTACAAACGCAGAAATAATACACGTAACCACTCTTACAAGGTATGAGCCCGAGGATTACAGGGGTATAATTAAATTCAGCGGATTATTTATGATTCCCTTGATCTTATTTGTTGCCGCATTTTGTATATACAACGGTGTTTCCTTGATATTGGGAGCAACGTCTGTATTTAAGGCAGTTGTTATGCTT
>JAFVYY010000112.1 GCA_017508405.1 Clostridia bacterium | reverse complement strand
TATTTCAACAGCTACTACCTTATCATATCTTTCGCACAGCTGAGCTGTAAGAGCTCCTATACCCGGACCGATCTCGAGAACTGCGCTTTCTTTTCCGTAATTCATTTCTCTGTGGTAAGCAAAGCTTTCATCCGCAATATCCTCGGGAATTGAAGGGTTTATCAAAAAATTCTGTCCAAAACCTTTTTTAGTATCCGTACCGTACCGAGCCATAATATCTTTAACGACTCTAATATTACATAAATTCATATTTTTCCTCTTGACAAAGTATAAATTTTATAGTAAAATTCAAATGTTAATAATTGCTGGTGTAGCACAGGGGCAGTGCAGCTGATTCGTAATCAGCAGGTCATGGGTTCAAATCCCATCACCAGCTCCATATAAAAGACGGATTTCTTTGAAATCTGTCTTTTTGTTTTAATATAAAAAGTATAGCACAAAAGATACCCTAAGTCAATAATTCTTTGTCATATATTGGCAGATGAAAATTGCTTGCTTTTGTCAACCATAATATTGACTCTGCTATTTTTTTATGGTAAAATTGTATTACTGAGAAAAAATCAGGACGTAAATTTTTAAATATTCCCACAAATATTTTGATTTTGTGTACAAAAGCTAAAAATTTGTTGACAAATATCTAAATTTGTAGTATAATAGAAATGTTGAGGAGTCAACTAATTTGCGCTATTGAGGTAGTCTTATGGAAAAAATTGAATTTTCTAATTTTATGTTAGCTCTTGACAGAATCACAAAAAACACTAAAAGAGCTATTGATGAGGTTCTTAAGGAGCACGGTCTTCGCAGCACCCACGCTTCCTGTTTTTTCAGAATTTGTGAAGCAAAGGACGGCCTTTCATCCACACAGCTTGCAGAGGCTTGCGGCGTAGATAAGGCTTTTATTTCAAGAATCACCGCAGAGCTTACGGACGGCGGTTACATTCATAAGGATCCTGATTCAATAGGTATTGTTTACAAGCGTAAATATATCCTTACCGAAAAGGGACAGGAAACCTACTCCGCTCTTCTTAACGCTCTTTCAAAAATCAGCGAAAACGCAAGTAAGGTTATTTCTCTTGAAAAGCTTATGATTTTTGATGAGGTTCTTAATGCGCTTGATGCAAACGTTATTGATTATTTAAAAACAATTTAAAGGAGGCATTCCACAATGTACGATCCTAATTACAAAGTAAAAGATTTTTATAGCTATCTCGAAAGATCAAAGGACCTTTACGGCTCAAAGGCTCTTTTCAGATTCAACAAAAAGGATGAGGTTATCGACGTTAGCTACGAGGAGTTTTTCAATCTCGTTTGCAACACTGCCCTTGCTTTCAAGGAAATAGGTATTAAAGGCAAAAAGGTTATTATCGTTGGTGAAACAAGCGTTCAATGGATCGCATCCTATCTTGCTACCGTTATAGCTGACGGCGTTATAATTCCCCTTGACCCCAACCTTTTAGAGGATGAGATCATTAAGTTCACAAACAAGACAAAGGCGGCTATGGTAATTCACTCCCGCACCTTTGATAAGCTCTTTACGGAAAGAGAAAACGAGCTTGAAACTGTTGAAAAATTTATTACAATGGACCGTCTTTCCTTCACACTCACACCCGAAGAGGGATACGTAGAGGGCAGACGTAACACGTTCAATAATATCCTTGCTCTTGCAAATTATCTTGCAGAATGCTCCGATGCACAGCTTGATATTGAAAATCATGACGTTGAAAAGATGGGTATTCTTCTCTTTACATCGGGTACAACCGGCTCAAGTAAGGGTGTTATGCTCTGTGAAAGAAACATCTGCGCAGTGCTTTCCGGTATCAACCCAATGCTCAACATAATTTGTGAGGACGACGTTCTCCTTTCCGTTCTTCCCGTATACCACACATATGAAATGAGCGCAGGTATTCTTGCTCCCATGCTCTACGGCGCTACTATCTGTATCAGCGACGGTATTAAGTACGTTGGTAAGAATATTAAGCAGTTCAAACCCACGGTTATGACTCTTGTTCCTCTTTTTGCAAATCAGCTTTACAAAACAATTCAGAAGACTATCGCAAAACAGGGTAAAGAAAAGACTCTTGCATTCGGTATCAAGCTCAGCAATTTCTTAAGCAAGCTTCATATCGATATAAGAAGAAAGCTCTTTGCTCAGGTTCTTGAGGGACTTGGCGGAAGACTTAAGTACTTTGTAGTTGGCGGCGCAGCTCTTAATCCCGAGGTTGCAAAGGCATTTGCCGATTTCGGAATCAAGGTAACGCAGGGCTACGGTATCACCGAGTGCGCTCCTCTTATCTCAGTTGTTCCTTTCAATGAAACCAATCCGTCATCCTGCGGTAAGCTTATGCCCGGTATGCAGATCCTTATCGACAAGGCTAAGGCAGACGACTCCTTCGGTGAAATCGTGGTTAAGGGCGACAACGTAATGCTCGGCTACTATGAGAACGAGGAAGAAACCGCTGAGGTTCTTAACAACGGCTGGTTCAGAACAGGTGATTACGGCTATGTTGACGAAAACGGCTTCATATATATCACAGGCAGAAAGAAGAACGTTATCGTTCTTCAGGGCGGTAAGAACGTATTCCCCGAAGAGCTTGAGGAATATATTTCCAACGTTAAGCTTGTTGAAGAGGTTGTAGTTGTTGGTAAGGAAGATACAGTAACGGGCAACGTATCCGTTATCGCTCTTATTTATCCTAACGCCGAGGAATGTGAAAAGCAGGGTCTTACAGACAAGGAAGCTATTCACAAGGCGCTTAACGACGAGGTTATCGCAATCAACAAGAGACTTGCATCCTACAAGCACGTCAATGAGGTTGTAGTTCGTGACGAGCCCTTTGAAAAGACTCCTTCAAGAAAGATCAAGCGTCACGTTATCAAGTATTAATATTCAAGCAAGACTCGCTCAGCGGGTCTTGTTTTTTACGTAAAAAGCGGTGGATTTTAAATTCCACCGCTTTTATATTTATTCAAAGCTTTTTATTTTTTCACAAACCAATTTTGCGCAAAGGTCAATACCCTCATCGCTCAAATGTATCTTATCGCATTCCTTAACGTATTTGTGAACGTCGGATGCTACGGCTGAATAAAGATCGTTTATGAGCACTCCCTCTTTTTCAAGAACGGGAACAATAATTTCATTAAAACGCTGAATTTTATCGTTATGAGTATATTCAAACTCGTCCCATACGGGAGTAGTGGTGGCAAAAATTACGTTCGGCGTAATCTTTTTCAATATTCTTGCAATACGAACGCAGTCACGGATATATTCATCCTCGGTGGTAAAGGTGCCATCTCCAAAAAGCTCCGTAGCATCCCAAAGACCGTTATTCCAATGAATTACGTCCGCATCCTTAAGTCCGTCCTGCCAATCGAACATACCGCGCAGCGTGTACTTTACAAATCTGCAGTTGTCCTCCGGCTGATACACTGTATACCCGTCTCCAAGTAATTCGGGAACCTTGGTTCCGTATCCCCACAAACGTATGGAATCTCCGAGCAATGCTACCTTTTTCATCTTTTTTCTCCTTTACATAAATCATAAATAGGGCAAATATGACATTTTGGATTTTTTGCCGTACAATATTCTCTGCCAAAAAGAACCATTCTGTGACAAAAATCACTTTGCTCCGATGGCTCAATAAGCTCAGACATTATTTTTTCGGTTTTGAGCGGATCTTTCTGCCCCTCGGGATACATTCCGAAGCGTCCGCATATGCGCATACAATGGGTATCGGCAACGATTGCGGGCATGGAATAAAGATCGCCGAGAAGAAGATTTGCAATTTTTCTGCCTACTCCCTCGAATTTAAGAAGCTCATCCATACTGTTTGGAATCACTCCGCCATATTCAGTCAGAAGCCTGTTCATAGAAGCCTTTACGGAGCTCGCCTTCATTTTATAAAGGCCGCAGGGCTTAATGATCTCCTCAAGCCTTTCAATTGGCGCATCGGCAATGGATTTCGCTGTGGGATACTCGGAAAAGAGCTCTCGGCAAACTATATTCACTCTTTCATCAGTGCATTGGGCGCTGAGTCTGCCCATAATAAGAAGCTTCCAACCCTCACCGCCGTATTCAAGGGAGCAAAGTGCCTCAGGATACAGCTCTTTAAGAGCGGAAACTATATATTTCATTTTTTCTTTTTTCTGCTTTTTAGTCAAAATCCCACACTCCTCCCTGTATTTTATATCTTCAAGACAGGAAAACTCCAAATTCCAACGAAAGAATTTCCACAAGGCGACAAAGTGGTAATCCTACTATATTGTAGAAGTCACCCTCTATACGGCTTACAAATGAGCCTGCCATTTCCTGTATTCCGTATGCGCCTGCCTTATCAAGAGGACGCCAAACGTCTACGTATTTTTCAATTTCGCTATCCGTAAGCTTTCTCATATATACCGTTGAGGAAACTGCCTCCGAATAGGTTTTATCGGCAGTGCGAACAGTAAGCCCGCTTATT
>JAFVYY010000014.1 GCA_017508405.1 Clostridia bacterium | reverse complement strand
TGTCTACCAAGACAATGTGTGCTTTTTTCAGTGAAATTTGCCCTGCGGGCAAGTGAAATAGCTTCGCTGTGAAATATTTGCTCCGCAAATGTGAAATATTCGCTAACGCGAATGTGGGCAAATTTCATTTCACATTGCGACCGAAGGGCGCAATATTTCACAATTCACGAAGTGAATTATTTCACATTCGGCGCAAGTCGAATATTTCACTAAAATCTTACCGCAACAAGTTGCGGATGATATACACGCCTTACGGCGTGATGGGGAGACGAAAAGCAAAAATCTCTTGAATATATTGTTGAAATATGGTATAATACACTTAAAGAGGTGGTATTATGGCAAAAATAAAAGAATATGTGTCTGATTTCCCTGACAATCCTCCCGAGTGGTATTGGGTAAACGGACTTCACGATGCAGGCATTGTGGAAGTTGAAGCATTCGAATTTCCGTTTGATTATGATAAATTCGTTAGAGAAAAAAACAATTATAACCGAAATATTTTAATATTAAAAATCAATGCTAAAGGCGCACTTTACGATACTTCGGTTCAAGGAATTCATTTTTACAATTATAAGATTTTAACTCCGGATATTTCGCTTGAGGGCAGAAAAACGATTTGGTGGTTAGCGGACAGATTAAGCGAGAACGAAAACAATTACATTTTAGAAATTGATTTGCAAGACTTTGATGCCTATCCGGAAGATTTCACTTTCAAGATTAAATTCGAGAGAGCCGAAGTAAAACGGAAATAATTACTGTGAAAAGTTGACCTTTTCTTCAGTTTTACCTCGACTTTTGACCTTTTCACTCGTTTAAGGCAGAAAAAAGCACTTGCTTACGCAAGTGCTTTTTTCAACGAAATAAATCCCTGACGGGATTTGTGAAATGCACTTCGCGCGTGAAATGCGCTTCGCGTGTGAAATGCGCTGCGGCGCGTGAGGGGATTTATTTCATTTCACATTGCGACTATCGGGAGCAATATTTCACAATTTTCGCAAGAAAATTATTTCATATTCGGCGTAAGCCGAATATTTCACTAAAAATCTACCTCAACAAGTTGCGGATGATATACAAGGCTGTGCCTTGATTTTTTACAACGAGACTGTTCGTTCTTTTTTGATAAGCCGCTGCTTCCCTATCCTTCTTATAAATTGTAAAACCGTGATGCCACTGACATCACGGTTTATCTTTTATGCAATTTTATCGCCTAATTTTTGTCCCATTAAAACGTCGGTCTCCTCGCCCTTTTCCGTAGCTTCAAAATAAGCCTCGGGAAGGGATACCTTGTCCTTTTCAAGGAAAACTATGATCGTTGAGCCGCCATAAAGGAACATACCCTTTTCCTCGCCTCGTGAATGAGCGCCGTCCGTATGGTGGTTTTTGATCTTACCCACAAGCATAGCGCCAACCTCCATTTGAGTAACGTCGCCAAAGCTTTCCGTATGCATTACGGTATACTCACGGCAGTTACGCTTGAATACGGGAAGCGCCTCAAGGGCTACGGGGCGGACTGTATGAAGCTTACCCTTTATAAACACGTTATCGCCCTTTTCACAGTTGTCAAGATAAATATATCTGTGATAGTGAGTTACGCAAAGGCGGAAAACCAAGCATATTCCGCTTTCGTACTTTTTAGCCAAATCCTCATTCTCAAAAAGGTCGGGGAGGGAGTAAATGCTGTTTTTAATATTGAGCCTTGTATCCTTATCAATTCTATAAGCAGACAAAAGCGCATCACAGGGGGATACAAACGCATTCTTATCCGTTTCGATAGGACGTTTATCCTCTTTTATTTTTCTTGTAAAGCAATCGTTAAAGCATTTGAAGCCGTCGGAATAAAAATCGTTAAGATCAATTCCGTTCTTTTTAACAAATTTCTTTATCATACCCTTTGAAAGGCGGGAATCCATATATCTGCCTGCCACCTTGGAAACCCAACGGGCGGATGCCACCTTCAAAAAGAGTCTGCCGACAATTGTATTGTATAAAAATCTTAAGCCAAGGCTTTCCTTCTTCTGTGCCATATCAGATAAGAAGCGCGTAGATCATAAGTCCTGCTTCGATAGCGCCGAGAGTTATCATACCGATAAGAATCTTAACGCCGGGCTTTCTCAAACGGAACTTTGAAATAAACGCAATACCAACAGCCAAAAGGAAGCCGTAATAGAAGAGTGTAAAGTCGATTTTCGCAAGCTTTTCAACAATAAGTACGATGGCAAGGCCTGCGGGCAGGAACATTGAGCCGAGTGTGATGGGCAAGCCAAGATAATACTTTCTTGCGCCCTCATCATTATCCTGTCTCTGCTCTTCCGTTACGTTGAAATACGCAAGACGGATAAGTCCGGCAAGAACGAAGAATATCATAATTGCAAAGGCTACTACCGTAAATACAAGATCCCAACCCTTTGTGCCGAAATTATAAACGTTTGATCTGAATACGAGCGCTGCCGCAATGCTTGCAGGTAAAACTCCGAATGCTACAATGTCGGAAAGAGAGTCTATCTGTATACCATACTTACATTCCTCAACGGATCTGTCCTTTTTTGTTCTCGCCACCTTGCCGTCGAATGCATCGCAAAGTGCGCAGAAAAGCATAAAGAACATACCTACGAAGGGATGCCCATCACCTGTAAGGGTAAGAACTATACCGGTTGATGCCGATGCCAATGAAAGGTATGTAAGCCATACTGTGTAATTGTAATATCCTATCATTTTTGTCTCCTGTTTTTTCTTTTTTCTGCTTTTTTGTTAATTACCGCATATGAAATCACCCTTGCAATAAGGGATAATCCGCATATTATCACGCAAATATAGAATGAAATTCCGCGGCTTATAAGATTAAGGTTAACTGCCGCAAGCTCACTAAATCCGATTGCGCTGAACGCCATAACGAGCATATAATCCGATATTCCCATAGCTCCGGGGATGGGTAAAACGTTAGTACCGAGGATTACCATGCACTGAGATACTATTACCAGTGACCAAAGCTCCTTTTCTCCCCCTGCGGCAAGAAATACAAAAAGCGTAACACAAATTACGGACGCGCGCTGCAGAATATTGAATATCAACGCAATTATAATGCTTTTTTGCTTTCCTTTAAGCTGTGAAACATACCCGTCGTATGACTTGATGGCGCAGCAAAGCTTTTTCTTAAGCTTATAAGGCTTTCTCACAATATGAAGCTTATTGAGAAGATTAATACCCCAGAAGCCCACTCTTTTAAGAATACTGCTCTTGAAAAGGATCAAAATAAAGAAAAGCGCAAGGCTGGCAAGACACACGCATCCGACGATTATAAGAACCTTACCCACCACGTTAAAGCCAAAAAATACAGAGGGCTCCAGAATGATGCAGAATATTCCTATAATGAGGATAGCGAAGGTGTACATTATAAGGTTAACTATAAGCACAACCGTTGTTACAGCACCGGGAATGCCGTCCTTGATCATAAAGTAGGCACTGGCAGGTTGACCGCCCGTCGCCGACGGAGTAATCGCAGAGAAATAAATATCGCTTGACGAGTATATAAAGCTCTTGTGCAAGGGAGCCCTATATCCAAAGGAGCGTATAAGTGTGGATAGCGCCAACGCCTCAAAGGTTATGAAGCCGAGCATTGCTAATCCGGCAGCAACTACCCAGACGGGATGTAGATTGCGGAGAAACAGTATAAATCCCGAGAAGGAAAATCCCTCCTGTGATGTGACTGCCCACACGGTGAGAACGGCGATAGCCAAAAATACCAACGACCAAAGAAGCTTGGATTTTAAGCTTTTTTCTTTTTTCGGAGCAACGTCGCTGCAGTCGCAATCACATTCGACGGTCTCTTCCGCAGTTTCCTTGTTTTCGGTATCCGTTTTTAACACCTCCCTCTCCCCGGGCTTTATTCTATGCTCCTATATAAGAGTATAAAAATAAACGCGCACTAAATAAATAAACTCAAAATAATTATAACATAAAATATTTAGAAATACAACAAATTTGAAATATTTTTGTCTTTTTTTGAAAATTTTGTGATGAGTGTGAATTTTTAAGCTGATTATTATATATATTTGAGAATTTTTGCCATTGTTTTTTCTGTTTTGGAGCGCAAGAACTTGAAAACTCAAGCTTAGTGTGATATACTGAAAGGTGAACAAAATCTTTGAGAGGTGTATTATGAATTTAAAGAACTTTGCCATGGGCCTTGAATTTGGCTCAACGAGAATCAAGGCTGTTTTGCTTGATGAAAACAGATGCGTTGCCGCAAGCGGAAGCCACACCTGGGAAAACAGATACGTAGACGGTATCTGGACCTACACAATGGACGATATTATCGGCGGTCTTCAGGACTGTTACTCTAAAATGAGAGAGAATTTTGAAAGCAAATACGGAACAAAGCTTGATACCATCGGCGCAATCGGTATTTCCGGCATGATGCACGGATACCTTGCTTTTGATAAGGATAATAATCTTCTTACCCCATTCAGAACGTGGAGAAATACCATTACACAGGTATCATCCGAAACCCTTACAAGAGAATTTAATGCGGCTATACCCCAGAGATGGAGCATCGCTCACCTCTACAAGGATATCTTAGAGGACGTGTCCTACGTTAAGGATATTGCCCACTTCACTACTCTTGCAGGCTTTATTCATTGGCAGCTTACAGGAAGCAAGGTGCTCGGAATCGGTGAGGCTTCAGGTATGTTCCCCATTGACAGCGCAAAATGTGACTACCGTGACGACTTGCTTGACAAATTCGCTGAGCTTATCAAGGATAAGAATTATCCGTGGTCACTTAAGGAAATTCTTCCCTCCGTGCTTAACGCAGGAGAGTGCGCAGGCTACCTTACAGAGGATGGCGCTAAGCTTCTCGACGTTACGGGCACACTTAAGGCAGGGGTTAAATTTGCTCCTCCCGAGGGTGATGCAGGCACGGGTATGACCGCTACCAACTCCGTAAGAGTAGGTACGGGTAACGTTTCCGCCGGTACATCCGTTTTCGCTATGGTGGTTACGGAAAAGACTCCTAAGCTCCATAAGGAAATAAACGTGGTTACAACTCCCGACGGCGCTCCCGTTGCTATGGTTCATTGCTCCAACTGTACATCCGACTTTAACGCATGGGCAGGTCTTTTCACCGAGTTTGCCCATATGGTAGGCGCTGACATATCGGAGGGTAAGGTTATGGACCTCTTCTTTGAAAAGGCGCTTAACGCAAAGGCGGATTGTGACGGTATCGTTGCTTACAACTACTATTCAGGCGAAGCAAACGTAGGTTTTACAAAGGGCGTTCCCGTTCTTATGCGTAAGCCCGGCGCTGATTTCTCCTTTGCTAATTTTGCAAGAACTCACCTTTACACCTGCCTTTCCACTCTCAAGATGGGACTTGATATTCTCATCAGAGAGGAAAATATAAAAATAGACCGCATCTGCGGTCACGGCGGCTATTTCAAGGCTCCCGTTACAGGACCTAAGTTCCTCTCAGCAGCAGTTGGCGCTCCCGTTATTACAATGGAGTCCTCCGGTGAGGGCGGCCCCTACGGTATGGCTCTTCTTGCGGCTTATATGCTCGATAAAGCAGAGGGTGAACCTCTTCCCGACTATCTCGACAATAAGATCTTTGCTTCCTGCAAGACTGTGGAAACAATGGCTGACAAGGAAGACATCGACGGCTTCAACGCTTATCTTACAAGCTTCAAGGCTTGCTTACCCGTTGAAAAGGCCGCTATCGACGCTTTCGCTGAATAATTTATGCTTTAACAACATATTAACGCCTGTTCAAATGAACAGGCGTTATGTTTTTATCAATTTGCTACCGTAATTTGCTCTGCGAGATAAGAGGTTATCTCTCTTACCTTTGCTCTCACCCAGTCTTCGGAGTATCCGAGCTGTTCACCGACCTGCCAATAGGTCCTTTCGCCGTTTACAAAGCATTCAAGCATTATTATCTGTTCCTTTGGGGGCAGAGTGGAAATTGCTCCTAAGTATTTTTTCTCAAGCTTGTTTACCTTTTTTACGTACTCGTTTATTTTCAAGGATTTTATGATTTCCTTGATCTCCTTGATCTCCTCGGTTACCTCTCTCGTTTGCTCCATAGATTTAAGCCGCCCTAAGCGTCTGACCCTTAGATCTCTTATGGTTTCTCTAACCTTTACACATTTCTCAAGGTGCTTAAGCTCCTTAAGCTCCGCTTTCACTTCTTCAATAGTCATAAAACCTCCTTGCCAAAGCTTTTTGCCACACCGCAAGCAAAAAGATTTTATTAAAATATTATTTCGATTTCCGTACTGTCACAAAAGGGACAAAAGCACTCACTTACATCCTCAATGGCGAACCCCTCGCCGTAGGGGTGGGACTGTGCTTCGTGAGATACTGTAAGCTCCTCCTCTTCTAATATTGAATTGCAGTCAAGACATTTAAATTGCAATAATACTCCTTTCTCAATTTTTCTTGACAATTCCTAAATTAAGTGATATAATTGATGTATAACAGGGCTGTGAGTACATTATATTCCTATTTTA
This sequence comes from Clostridia bacterium, assembly GCA_017508405.1. Taxonomy (GTDB): domain Bacteria; phylum Bacillota; class Clostridia; order Oscillospirales; family CAG-272; genus RGIG2000. The sequence goes on along the minus strand of JAFVYY010000014.1, from coordinate 2,233 downwards.
GTAATTTGTCAATAGCCATTTTGAGTATTTTTAAATTTTGAAAGAAGGTGTCCCATGAATAAGACAGTTCTTATAGAAAGAATAGAAAAGCTGTGCGCTGAGCGAGGAATTACCTTAAATACCGCATTTGTGGAAAGCGGAGTTGGTAAGAATTTCAAGAGCAATTTAAAAACCGCCAATCCCACGGTCGGTAAGGTGATTATGCTTTCAATGTATTTCGGCGTGTCCAAGGAATACCTTATGGGTATTTCCGATAAGCGAGGCAGCTGCTATGACCTGAACGGAATTAAGCCGGTTACAAAGCGTTCCATTCCCATCCTCGGCAGAGTTGCCTGCGGGGAGCCCATTTTTGCCGATGAGGAGCTTCAGGGCTACGCATCTGTGGAGGGCGATATCAATGCAGATTTCTGCCTTTACGCCAAGGGTGACAGTATGAAGGATGCGGGCATCCGTGACGGAAGCATAGTATTCGTCAAAAAGCAGCCTACCGTTGAAAACGGGCAGATCGCCGTTGTGCTTATTGAGGACGAGGCGACGCTTAAGCGTGTATATTTTGACAAGGATAATAAACGAATGATATTAAATCCCGCAAATCCTGCCTACGCCCCCATCGTTGTGGACTCCGCTCAGATTGAAAGCGGATGCGTGCGTATTCTCGGCAAGGCGGTTATGTGCCAGTTCAGGATAAATTAAGTTTTCAAAAGCCGATTTATCGGTTTTGACGCAAAAAATCAATAACGGAGTGAAAAAATGACTACATTTAAGATAGATAATATTCTTGAGGTGTCGAAAATATGTATAGGCGCTGACCATTTCGGCACGTCGGTAGATAACAAGACCGCATCCCGTATACTGGACGAATACGTTGAAAGAGGCGGAAGCTTTATCGACACGGCAAACGTGTACGGAAAATGGGTAAGGGGAGCCGGTAACGCCAGCGAAAAATTCCTTGGGGAGTGGCTGAAAAGCTCTAAAAAGCAGGTGGTTATCGCCACCAAGGGCGCTCATTATAATTTCGACACACCTACCCTTATGCGCCTTGATAAAAAGGATATTCGTGCCGACCTTGAGGAAAGTCTAACCGCCCTTAAAAGGGAATGTATAGATTTTTATTGGCTACACAGAGATGATATATCAAAGCCCATTGGTGAAATCCTTGAAACAATGGAGAGCTTTCGCCGTGAGGGTAAGATCTTACTTTACGGCGCATCCAATTTTACAGGCGAAAGACTGTATGAAGCGGAAAAATATGCAAGAGAGCATAATATACGGGGCTTCAGCGCCGTTTCAAATCAGCATAGTGCCGCTACGGTAAATCGAGGCTTCAACACAAATCCCGACACGTCCCTCGTGATTCACGGCGCAGATGAGGAAAGGTTTCATAAAGAAACGGGCACGCCCTTGATTCCTTATCAGTCCACCGCCCGCGGATATTTTGCCAAAACGGCAACAGGAGTGTCTGTTTCTCCCGAGCTTGTCAAAGCCTACGATAACGAGGAAACGAGAAAGACCTATAAAGAGATTCTCGCCCTTGCAGAAAGGGAGTCCTGCTCCGTTCAAGCCGCTTCTCTTATCTACTTAACAAAAGCTCCTTACCCTGTCCTCCCCATCACCAGCGTAAAGAAAATCGAACACCTCCCCGAGCTTTTTGAGGCTATGGACAGAATTTAAAAGCTATTGCAACACAAAAAGGAAGATGCCTTCGCATCTTCCTTTTCTATTTAAGATATATTCGCCGCATCAGTCAATCTTGAACATTTAAGCTTCGGTAAACTAAAATTTCAAGGCGTACCGCAGAGGGCGGACGATGACGTACATGGCGTACGTCGAGTTCGCCATCGAGGACACAACACAGAAATTCGATGCGTTAGCAACTCTTACAGATTTGAGCTTTGATAACCGAGTATTTCAAGGCGTACCGCAAATTCACAGGCGCCGCCGTACTTGGCGTACGGCAAGATTGTGAATGAGGAACAACGAAGAAATTCGACGTGCCGGTAGCCGTAGTGTATTTAAGGGTTAATGACCGAGAATTTCAAGGCGTACCACAGAGGGTGGACGATGACGTACATGGCGTACGTCGAGTTCGCCATCGAGGACACAACACAGAAATTCGATGCGTTAACAACTCTTACAGATTTGAGCTTTGATAACCGAGTATTTCAAGGCGTACCGCAAATTCACAGGCGCCGCCGTACTTGGCGTACGGCAAGATTGTGAATGAGGAACAACG
>JAFVYY010000111.1 GCA_017508405.1 Clostridia bacterium | reverse complement strand
TCGTAAAGGAAGAAAAATACGATATTTGCAGGCTTGGCGGTGACAGAGCAAGATATTTACGCTTCGGATTTGAGCTTTGCGGCAGAAATTATTCGTATTACATAACTCCAAAAAATGTAAAAAAATCCTTGCTTTCAGGCTGCGGTCAAAACACAACGGTTACCGAGATCTTGCCAATGGATGATAATGCCATTACCTTTGCAAGAAACGTATATCATCAGAACAAGGTAAGCACGTTAAGAAATTGTAACGCCGTAATGTACAGAGTGATGACGGCGCGGAAAAACACACCTTATTTAGTATCTAAAAATGATGCTCCTATCGGTTATTTTGCCTTGGCGTCCGATAAAAAGGAAGTTTCGGAAGCGTATGCAGTTAACAAGGAAGCATACTTAGATACAGTTGTCGCAATCTCAAAGTACCTAAATGATGATTTTTCAATAGCCTTGCCCCAACACGATATAGATCTAATAAGAGAAATGGACAAGTGCGCTGAATATATGAGCATACAAATTCCATCGAATTTTAACGTAGTTAACTTTGAAAAGGTAATTGATGCTTATATCAAATTGAAAGCGAGCTATACTTGCTTGGCGCAGGGAAGCGTCGCTATTTCCATAAAGGATTATGGGAAAATTAAGATTTTTGCAAATGAAAATGATTGCGGATGCGTCAAATTTGACGGCGAGTGCGATATTGAGTTGTCAAAGTCCGATGCAACAAGATTTATTTTCGGAATGCATTCGCCTGTTTACGTAACGGAGCCGAATTTGTTTGCAAAAGCCAATTTACCGTTGCCTCTTTCCTGGAATGCGCAAAACAGAGTATGAGTATACGGATAAAAATCCCGATGAGCTCCTTGATGGAGCCATCGGGATTTCTGTTATTTACGAATATAAGAACGTAGTATCTTTAAGAGTGTTATCAGAATATGTAGCTTCCTTTTTCAACCACCATCTTTTTACCGTCGATTATAATTGTGGTTTTTACGGGAGTTGTAATTTCATATCTTGTCTTTCCGTCCTTGTGATACCATTTGGAGGATACGATGCCTCTTGGAGTTTCAATGGAAGCGCTCAGATGCTCCAGCTTGTCTGTTGGATGGGGTTCGATCAAAATCTCCTCAAAGCCGGGCTTTTCCTCAACTGTTTGGATACCGCATGCAACACCGTAAACCCAGTCAGCCACGCTGCCTAATCCGTAGTGGTTAAAGGAATTCATGTCCTTAGACCAGAATTCACCCTTGTCATTTATTCCGTCCCAATGCTCCCAAATTGTAGTAGCGCCTTGCTTAACGGAATATAACCAAGACGGAAATTCCTCTTGAAGAAGCAAATCATATGCAAGCTCCGTATAGCCGTTTTGGGATAATGCGTGTAATAGATAAGGAGTGCCGACAAAGCCTGTTTTGAGCTTCTTTCCGTTTTCTGTAATCATGCGAGCCAGCTTGTCTGCAACAGCCTTTTTATCTAATGCAAAATCAAAGTACAGGGCAATCACGCATTCGGTTTGCGTATTGAACTCGGTAAATTTCTTTCTGCCTTTTTCTAAAATTTTGCTATGCAGCCTTTCGTATTTTGACACGTTTTTACCAAGCACCTTACCGGCTTTAATGACGAGGCTGACGGAGTAGGCATAGAAGATGGTGGCAATAATATCGGAGTTGCTGGAACCTGAGTAGCTGCCTGCGGGCGCATCAAGTCCAAGCCAATCTCCAAAGTGCCAGCAGCCATACCAAAGGTACTTTTCCTTGGTGATCCTGCCAATCTCATCAATGTAGTCACACATGGACTTAAATTGTCTTGCAAGAATTTTTTTGTTTGCATATGTCAGATAAATCTGCCAAGGGCAAACGGTTGAAGCATCGCTCCATACAGCGGTAGAGCTTCCGGGTCTGTCGTGTACCTGCGGAATACAGAAGGGAATACGTCCTTCACGCTTTTGCTCAAGGCGAAGATCGTCAAGCCACTTATCAAAGAATTTTTCCACGTTATAGTTATAGGATGCTGTTCTTATAAAAACTTGCGCATCGCCTGTCCAGCCAAGTCTTTCATCCCTTTGCGGACAGTCGGTGGGAACGTCGAGAAAGTTACCCTTTTGTCCCCAGATAATATTTGAAAACAGCTGATTGAGCAGAGGATTCGAGGAATTAAGATATCCCGTTCTCTTTAAATCGGAATGAAGCACGATTGCCTTTATGCTGTTTTTTGTAATCTCACAAGGGAACTGATCCACACGAATATATCTGAAGCCCCAGAAGCATAGCTTTGGCTTGTATATCTGATGTCCGTCGGAGCATATATAGTCAAATTTTGCTTTTGCGCTACGGTAATTTTCTGTGTAGAAATTGCCGTCCCTGTCAAGCACCTCGGCAACGGATAAGGAAACCGCATCGCCTTTTTCAGCATTAAGATCAATTTCGAAATATCCCGTCATATTTTGACCGAAATCAATAACCGTTTCACCCTTTGGAGTTTTAAAGATACTTTGAGGATAAATGATTTCCTGCTCTTTGACGGTCTCGCCCTGCTGCTTGACTATCTTAAATTCACTGTAATTCTGTACCTTTACGGGAATAAATTTTTCCTCATATGTTGCGTCATAGCTTTCACCGTCGTAAATATCGGAAAATGTAATTTTACTAAGGGCGCATTCCCAGCTTTCATCAGAGTAGATGTATTCCTTGGTATTGTCACAATATATGATCTCAATTTCACAAATCAAAGCGGGATAAACGTCGGGAAGCTCTTTTCTTGTTCTTAAATTGATTCTGCCGTTGAACCAACCGGAAGAGAGAGTTGCTCTTATTTCATTTTCATTATTTATCATATGAGTAATATCATACGTCTGCATCTGGGTGCGTTTATAGTATGTCCAGCCCGGCGCTAAAATAAAATCACCGATTCTTGCTCCGTTAAGCTCAGCGTAATAACAGCCGAGAGACGTGATTTTTAAGGTCGCTTTCTTTATTTCCTTAGAAGCCGTAAATTTCTTTTTAAATACGGGACAGGTGTAGTCCTCTTTGGTCGGATAAGAAATCCATAATGAATTTTTTAACATAGGTACGCTCCTTGTTTGATATCTAATGCTATTTTACCATAAAATACAAAAAAATCAATGATTTTATTAAATCCTTTATAGGCAGTCCCACATGCGAAAGAATAGCTTTGCGAAGCGAAAGGAATCACAACAAAATATTTTAATCTTCATTTTGACTCTCCAATGAGTTTTTTTATATTTTATCACACATCCTTCGGTATGTCAATTGACCGAGCGAATGATTAAATTGTTTCTTCTAAAGATA
>JAFVYY010000110.1 GCA_017508405.1 Clostridia bacterium | reverse complement strand
TGGAACGGAGGCCGATTCTCACTCTCCTTTGTGGCTTTGCCACAAATTGAGTGCGCAAGTGAGCGTCAAGGCGATGGGAGCTCGCTCACGTGAGCCGAGCGAAACTCTTTCCCATAGGGAAAGCCTCTCTCCTTCTCCGTGCGTCAATGCGGTAACGACAACCGTCCCCTGTCTCCCAAGAAAATTAAAAATATTTTAAAAAAGTTAAAGCCGGGCTTGTGAATTGAGTTCACTTGCTCGGCTTTTTTTTGGTAAAATGTCTTAAATAAATTAACGAGGGCGGATTTTACTCCGCCCTCGCCCTCTTTGTTTACTGTTATTGTTGTTTAATTTTGATAGGGTTTTTAGCCGTGCAACTTTTTATTCTGTTTTCACGCTAACCGTCCCCTGTCTTCCCGTCCCCTGTCTTGCCGTTCTTTTTACTTTCTTTATATGACTTTAGCAAATCTACGCTTTTCACGTCGACCCTTTTTATATGATAGTGGTGACAACTGTTTATGGTGCTGTATATAAGGTTAAGCATTTTTTCAGATCCTTCTTCCTCGGAAATATAAAAACCTTTATCTTCAATTAAACCACAAGTTAAAAGAAATCTTCCGTATAGTTTATAATTAATCTCACTTAAATCTTCTTTTACGGTAAGAAAATACGCTATATTATTTGTTGTATCATTATAGGCATTAGTTGTTGTTGATGAGACTAATACATTTTTTATATGCCCGTAGATTTTAATATCTTCATACAAAATCTCAATGTTTCCTTTAAGGCTATATAACATCAACTTTTCTGTTTGAAAATTCAATCTAAATTTCAATATTTTTATCAGTTCTATAGAGAAAAAAGATGTTATGAAAGCTCCTCCTAGAAAACCTAGCAATACTAGTATGATAGACAAGAATATATCTTGTTTTATATAAGAAACGTAGGCACCATATATTGCAAATATTGTAACTGCTCCAAAAAAAATCAAAAGAAAAATCAAAGAGATTTTTGAAAGCAAGGAATATTTTATTTCTTTCACTTTATTATTTTCACGTATGATTTTGTACATAAAGTTATCCTCCCTAACCATGTACTTTTACCGTAAATTGCCTGTATCTTCAAAAAAGCCAAACAATGCTTTTTTAGGAAAATAATTTAAAGAATTAGGGAGACAGGGGACGGTTCCTTGTCTCCATTTAGTATTGATAAGTACGTTGTCGGGTTACCTGTGTATTTATTTTACATTATTTTTTCATAATTGTCAACCATGCGAAAAACGGGAGCAGAATGAATCTGCTCCCGCCGGGTTTATTTATTGCTTTTGTTGACTTTGTCTAGGAGACAAGGAACCGTCCCCTGTCTGCTTTATTGACTTTGTTCAGGATGCACGGAACTGAAGCTTGTAAAGGCTTGCGTAGGTGCCGTTTTGGGCAACCAATTCATCATGTCTGCCAAGCTCGGTTATGCGTCCGTCCGATACGACTGCTATTTTATCGGCATTTTTAACAGTGGATAAGCGGTGAGCTACCACTATTGTAGTTCTGCCCTTGCAAAGCTCGTCAAGGGAACGCTGAATAAGTATCTCCGTGGTGTTGTCAAGGGCGCTTGTCGCCTCATCAAGAATAAGAATAGGTGGGTTCTTAAGGAATACACGAGCTATGGAAAGGCGCTGCTTTTGTCCGCCGGAAAGCTTGACTCCTCGTTCACCGATAACCGTATCATAGCCCTTTTCAAGAGTCATTACGTAATCGTGAATATTTGCGCGCTTAGCAGCCTCAATTACCTCTTCCTCGGTGGCGTTTGGTCTTCCGTAAAGAATATTATCTCTTATACTTGCATTAAAGAGGTAAACATCCTGTTGAACTATACCTATATTCTGACGCAGGGATTTCATTGTTATGTCGTGAATTTCCTTGCCGTCTATAAAAATTTCGCCCTTTTCCACGTTATAAAAGTGTGGTATCAGGTGGCAAATAGTGGTTTTACCGCCTCCGCTGGGACCGACCAACGCAAAGATTTCGCCTTTCTTTATTTCAAGAGTCAAATCGTGTAGAACGTCGGAGTCGCCCTCATATCCGTAGGTCACGTTTTTAAAGTAAATATTACCCTCGACATTTTCAATTTCGCCGGCCTCGGAGCTGTCTATCTCGGGCTCTGTGTCGATAATTTCAAGAAAACGTTTAAATCCCGTTACTCCGTTCTGGTACTGCTCCATAAATCCGATAAGGGTGTTCACAGGGCCTAAAAACAGGTTTACGGAAATGATAAATGCGGTATAGTCGCCAAGCTCTATTGCACCGTTATAAAGAAACAAGCCTCCCGCAATCAGGATGATTACATTGAACACGTTTGTCACAAGAGTCGTCGAGGAATGGAACATACCCATTGCCTTATAGGATTTCTTTCTTGCTTCTACAAAGGACACATTTCCCTTTTCAAATTTTTCCGATTCTATTTCTGCGTTTGTAAATGCCTTTGTAACGCGAATGCCCGAAATACTGCTCTCAAGCGCACCGTTTATCTCCGCAACGGATTGTCTGCTCTCCGTAAATGCATCCCTCATTCTCTTGCGAAGCACCCACGAAATAAGGACGAGAAACGGCACGCAGGCAAAAATAATCAGGGTAAGCCACACATTTATTGTACAAAGATACACAAATGCCGTAACTATGGAAATCGACGAAATAATAAGGTTCTCGGGGCCGTGGTGGGCAAGCTCACTTACCTCCCACAGATCGTTTGTCATTCTTGACATTATTTTACCTGTTTCGTTTTCATCGTAAAAGCTATACGGAAGCTTTTCAAGATGGTTAAACATATCGCTTCTCATATTAGCCTGCATCTTAACGCCAATTACGTGTCCCTGATACTGTATAAAGTAATCAAGCAATGAACGTATAACGTATAAAGCAAGTAAAAGGGAGCCAAAGAAAATAATATCCCTGTACTGCTTATTCGGTATCAGGTCATTAAGCATCATTCTCGTAATGATGGGGTAAAATATTCCCACGGATGCAACGGCTAAGGATGCCAGCATATCGAAAATAAACATTACCCTATGGGGCTTATAGTAAGCCAAAAATCTTTTCAGCATTTGTCTTTCCTCTATCCTTATTTTATTAAACTCTTTTAATTTGAAAGGGGAGCCCAAGCTCCCCTGTTTTTATTCAGCAATAGCCTTTTTTATTTTTTCCGTACTAATCTCAGGGGTGCGCGGTAAATATATTACGTCTACGTTTTCATTTTCGAGATAGTCGAATTTACCTTCCCAATCATCGCCCATTACAAAGGTGTCTATACGAAACTCCTTCATATCGGACTTTTTCTGCTCCCAGCTTTCCTCGGGAATTACAAGGTCTACGAATCTTAAGGACTCAAGAAGCACTTTCCTCTGCTCATAATTAAAGTAACACTTCTTATTCTTCTGAACCTCGCTGAATTCATCCGTGGAGAGAGCAACGATAAGGTAATCTCCGAGGGCTTTTGCTCTGCGCAAAAGGTTAATGTGACCGTAATGAAGCAGGTCAAAGGAGCCGTAGGTAATAACCCTTGTCATACCCGACTTTTTCCTGTTTTTCATAACGATGCTTTCAAAGGCTACGTCTATGTCCGACTTGTTAAGCTCGGATTTATATCCTCTGCCCATAAGCTTGGCAAGCACCTCTTTCGGCTTGATACCTTCGCTTATAATCATGTTAACACTTGAAACGATGGGCATTTCTACATTGTATTTTTTGGCAAGCTTTATAGCTGCGGGGAGCGCATTTACGCCTTCAACTACCATTCCGACAGCCTTTATAGCCTCTTCGGGAGTATATCCCTTGCCTATAAGACAGCCTGCTCTGTTATTTCGGCTATGCATACTTGTGGACGTAACCACAATATCGCCTGTACCCGCAAGCCCCGCAAAGGTCTGCTCAGCACAGCCCATAGCCATACCGAGTCTTGTGATTTCCGCAATACCTCTTGTAATAAGGGCGGCTCTCGTATTATCGCCGAAGCCGAGTCCGCTGGATATACCGCATGCAAGGGCAATAATATTTTTTATAGCGCCGCATATTTCGACACCGTAAACGTCGGGGTTAGTATATACTCTTACACAGGAATTTCTGAAAAGGATCTCCACGTCCTCCGCCTTTTTCATCCTTTTACAAGCGGAAACTATAGTCGTGGGCATTCCTCCGGCAACCTCCTCCGCATGGGCAGGACCCGAAAACGCAACTATATCGTTGAACTTGCTTCTGTCCCCATCGCTGAGCACGTCCTTAACTACGTCGGTAAGAGTCATAAGAGTACTGTCCTCAATACCCTTTGACGCAATCACAAGGGTCTGAGCAGCGCTCACGTAAGGCTTTACCTTCTCGGCGGTGCTTCTCATAAACACGGAGGGAACTACGAAAAAGATATAATCCATGCCCTCACAGGTGAGCTTAATATCAGTTGTATACGACACTCCCTCGGGGATTTTCACTCCGGGGAGGTTCTTGTGAAGATGAGTGGAATTAAGCGTATCCACCTCATCCTGTATAGGCGACCACACGGTAACTGCGTTTCCAATCTCGCAAAGAACCTTTGCAATAGCGCTTCCCCATGTGCCTGCGCCTAAAATTCCTATTTTTTTCATTTATTCTCCTTTGATAATCCAAAGTGAATTAAAGATATCAGTTTAACTTTTCAATTACGTCACGAACGATCCACTCAAGCTCTTCCCACTTACGCTCAATATCCTTTGCAAGCTCAAGCTGACAACGGGTACGAACAAGGTTGTGCTTGGGATATACACACTTAAAATATTTATCCCCTGTGATATAGTCGTCAAGGAATCTTGAAGCAAGCTCTATTGTAATTGAAAACGCAGCTTTTACAAGATTGCTTATTTCTATCTGCTCAAGAGATGTGTGTGTTGCG
>JAFVYY010000109.1 GCA_017508405.1 Clostridia bacterium | reverse complement strand
TATTCAGGAGGCAAACGGTGAGTTCCTGTTCTCGAAAAGACCTGCAATTCTCGTTCTTCCGGGCGGTGGATACGCAATGTGCTCGGACAGAGAGGCAGACCCGGTAGCGACGGCATACCTTAAAGCAGGTTATCAGGCATTTATTCTTCGCTATTCAACGGGCGAGCATAAAAAATGGCCCAATCCCCTTGAGGATTATGAGGCTGCAATGGAGCATATCAAATCTCACGCAGACGAGTGGTTCATAGACAGGGAGAAAATTGCCGCAGTCGGCTTTTCCGCAGGTGGACACCTTTGTGCCACAGCAGCAACAATGGCTAAAAATAAGCCTGCCGCAGCAATCCTTGTATATCCTGCAATACTTAAAGATATTTGCGATGTGTGTCAGCCGGGTATGCCTCAGCCAAACGAGCACGTAAGCACCGATACCTCTCCTTGCTTCATCGTGGCGGCGAGAGATGACAGAACGGTTGACGTAAAAAACGCAATTATGATGCAGCTTTCTCTTGCTGAAAAGGGTGTTTCCTTTGAAAGCCATATTTATTCCTTCGGCGGACACGGCTTTTCAACAGGCGAAGACTGGATCATTACAAACAGTGTATCCGAGAGAGTTCCAAATTGGGTGGGCGACAGCATAAGCTGGCTCGGCGAGCTTTTCGGTAAATTGACCACCTCCGGTTTTACTGCTCCTACAGTAATGCCCTCGGTCAATGCAGATTTTGCTCCCGTACTATCAGTTGAATGCTCCTTAAACCACATAAGAAAGCAGTCGGACGAGGTAATAGAGCTTCTCGCCCCTTTGTTTGAGGGAATTAAAATGGTAGCCGCAGCGAGGGGATATTCCGTAGAGGGTCTTATGGCTGCCATAGGAAACAACACGGTAAGAGAGCTTATGGAGATGGTTCGTGTTCCTGCAGATGTGATACAGAAGATTGACAGCGCTTTACATTCAATTATTAATAAAATTGATTAAGGAGAAATGCTATGAAAAAAGAAAAGATAAATAAATTCGCAGGCTTTAGTCTTAGCGCGAAGGAAAGAGCCGCTTATTATTCGGGAGACATCGGAAGGCTGATCGGAATGGCAATCGTAGCTGCCTATATGACTACGTTCCTTGCATTTCAAGGTCTTAGTATGACATCTCTTGCCGCATTCATTCTGATCGTTAAAATAGTTGATGCGATTGATGACGTGGTTTTCGGTTTCTTTGTTGATAAACTTAAAATTACCGAGTGGAAATTTCTTAAAAGGATCGTAGGAGAGGGCAAGTATCTTCCTTGGTTCCGTCTGACCTTTGCCTTTTGTCCCATAGCTACCATCCTGTTCTTCCTTATGCCCTCGGGTGCTCCCGACGCAGTTAAGATCGCTTGGTTTACAATTACGTATATCATTTACGATTTTTCCTGTACTCTTATTGAGGTTCCTATGAACTCTCTCGTTCTTACGCTTACAGATAACGTGGACGAAAGAAATCATATTCTCAAAATGAGAGGTATTATTACCGTACTTGGCGGCGTATTTGCAGGTCTTGCTCTTTCCGTTCTCATCAGCGAGGGAGTGGGTGTTCCTATTTCAGTTGCTGCTATTATAATATCAGTTATTTGTTTGGTTGCAATGATTCCTCTTGCCAAGGTGGGCAAGGAATATAACGTAGAGCTTAAAAACACGGAAAATGAAAAAGAAGAAAAATACACTCTGCGTCAGATGTGGAACTGTATAAAAACAAATAAGTATATGACCATAGTTCTTATTTCTGAGCTTATTGTTTGCTGTACCGCAACCGCAGGAGCTGTGCAGAATCTTGTATCATTCTATCTTCTTCATAATTCACTCTTCCTCAGCATTCCCGTTCTTCTTGCCTTCATTCCCGCTATGATACTAAGTGGTTTCGCTGATAAAATTGCGAAAAGGTTCGGCAGAAAAAATTCATTCGTTGCTTGCAGTATAATTGCCGGAGCTATGTTCCTCATTATGTTCTTCACAGGATACGAAAACACCTGGCTCGTAATTCTTTTACATACGATATATGCTATTCCCAACACCATAAGATCTATTTTCTCGGGATTTATCGCTCCCGACACTATTGAATATGCACGCTACAAAACAGGCACAGATTGCTCGGGTATTTTCTTCGCAATGAAATCCTTTATTACAAAAGCCACCTATAGCATTGGCGGAAGCCTTGGACTGTTCTTAATGGGACTTTTCGGATGGGTCGAGGTAAACGCAACCGACTTTGCCGATCTTGCGGCACAAAATGTGGCACAGCCCGAAAGTGCGCTTAACGGTATGTGGTTCGTATATACTCTTATACCTGCGCTTGGTACTATTGCAGGAGCCGTGGTTATGATGTTTTATAATCTTAAGGAAAAGGACGTTGAGCTGATGGCACAGTGTAATGCGGGAAAGATCACCCGTGAGGAATGTGAGGCACAGCTCTCAAGGAAATACTAATGAAAAAACAAAGCTTTAATGATGGGTGGATATTCCATAACAGTGGCGGAACCGCCCTTGAAAAAACGCTGAACCCCGTTGCCGAGTCATACCCCGTCACCCTGCCTCACGATGCTATGATAAGAGAGATGCGTGACCCAGGTAACAAGACGGGAAATGCAACGGGATACTATCCTTATAAGACGGTTCATTACACCAAGGAATTCTTTTTGGATGATCTGTCCGGTAATACGTTTATAGAATTTGAAGGTGTATATAAAAATACCTCCGTTTTTATCAACGGTACGCTTGCCTATGAGCATAAAAACGGCTACACACCCTTTCTCGTTGACACTTCACCATATCTGATCGAGGGCAAAAACAGCATTAAGGTTTTGGTGAGAAACGGTGTCCCCTCAAGCCGCTGGTATACGGGAACAGGAATTTACCGTGACGTTTGGATGTACCGTGGCACAGATATATACGTAAAGCCCGCATCGGTCAAAATAACCACCTTGCAGTGCGACGAGTGCGTTGCCGTTCTTGATATCAAATCAACTCTTGTAAACAGTACGAGAAAAATCGCAAAGACTATTTTGACTCATAAAATCGGTGAAAAGACGCTTTCACTCCCCGTTACTATGATGCCAAACGAAACTAAAACGGTAAGCGCACGCTTTGAGGTGGACTCTCCCACACTTTGGGATGTAGATTCTCCTTATATGTACGAATGTCATACCGAAATCGACGATTGTGACGGAGAAATCACCCGATTTGGCATCCGCACCTTGTCACTTGATACCAAACGAGGCTTCCGCCTGAATGGAAAAAGCATAAAGCTTCGCGGCGGATGTATCCACCACGATCACGGAATTGTTGGTGCGATAGAGCATAAAGCCCTTACCTACAGACGCATAAAAAAGCTGAAAGAAGCGGGTTATAATGCCATAAGATGCGCACATTTTCCTGCAAGCAAAACTGTTCTTGACGCCTGTGACGAGATCGGAATGCTGGTTATGGTGGAGCTGTGCGATGCCTGGACTACACCCAAGGTGGACTTTGACTATTCCTTTGATTTTGAAGACTGCCGGGAAAAGGATACTGTGGCTATGGTAGATCTTTGCTACAATCACCCCGGAGTTATTATCTACTCTATTGGAAATGAAATAGCTGAAACGAGCAACCCGATAGAAGCAGAGAGAGGCAGAAGGATCGCCGACCTTATCAAAAGCATTGATCCTACAAGATACGTAACGAATTGCATAAATATTACCTTGGCTCTTATGGATAAGATTCCCGAGCTTGCCGTTAAGGCGGGGGCAGACATAAATTCCATTATGAACGGAGATAAGGAAGCTCTTGCCCGTCTTATG
>JAFVYY010000108.1 GCA_017508405.1 Clostridia bacterium | reverse complement strand
CCCAAAACTCATTTCATTCGTTTCGGGGAACCCCCGCCGCGGTCCCCCTCCCTCTCGGAGGGAGGCTTTGCAAGTTGTCGCCTACAAAAAACACCACCAAAGAGATTTCCTTGGTGGTGTTAGTTATTTCTCCGCTAAAGATTCATAGCAGAGCCTTCGTCTTTTTTTAATTTAATCAGTCATCGCATCTGCGGAGAGAAATAATAAAGGGGTAGTCCTGCATAATCTTTGTAAGCTCTGCGGAGCGATGCTCTCTTTCTGTAAGGAGGGTAGCGCTGTAAATTAAGCGCTCACCCTGTCTTGTGATGAGCAGGGAATTGAGTCTGTCAACGCCAAATTCCTTTTTTATAAGGGTGTTCTCGTCGTCAGTCTGGTAGAATACTATTTCAATTGTGAATTTAAGCTTGTGCTTGAAGATTTTAAACTTTGTGTGGAAAAGCACCTGCGCAGATATCATAAGTATTGTTGCCGCAACGGCAAGTATGTAAAGACCGCCTCCGCAAGCCATACCGACACCGGCAGTTGCCCAAACGCCTGCAGCGGTGGTAAGACCCTTTGTTTCGTGCTTACGGTAAACGATGATTCCCGCACCGAGGAAGCCGACACCCGATACTATCTGCGCCGCAACTCTTGCAGCGTCCGCCTGACCGCCAAAGCCGAATATGGATACGACCATCATAAGGGCTGAGCCGAGACAAACAATGGTATGGGTACGTATACCCGCCTCTTTATATCTTCTTTTTCTTTCATAGCCTATTGCAAAGCCGAGAAGTACGGCAAGGAACAGCCTGAAAATATAAGTTAATTCCATTAAAATATCGATACTTGCAAAATAGTTCATCACAAGTCCTCCTTAAAGTGGTTTTTTGGATATCTGAGAATTATTTCTAGGGTATTTTTCGGGGGTACGTGTCTGTTTTCTTATGATAACGATAGTTCGGTCAAGACTTTCCGTACCGTTTGTCAAGGTATAATTTATAACCTTTTCGCACTTGCCGCCAAGCAAAGAAATTGCGTTTTCCGCTTCCTTCAGCTCTTCCTTTGTGGTTTTTGATTTCATGGCAATGAAGGCTCCGCCAACCTTACAAAGGGGTAAGCAAAGCTCACAAAGAAGATTCAGCTTGCCGACTGCTCGGGCACAGGCGATATCGAAGGTTTCACGATAGGACGCATCCTTGCCCAGCTCCTCTGCGCGACGGTTGGATACGGATACTCCGGTAAGGGAAAAAAGCTCCGCCGTTTTTTTAACGTATTCCACCTTTTTGGTAACGCTGTCTACGGCTAATACGGATACGTCCCCCCTTAAAGCAGACAAGGGAAGGGTAGGAAATCCGCCTCCGCATCCGATATCAACGACTCTTGCTCCGTTGGGAATAAGGGGCACGATGGCGGAGGAGTCCACAAGGTGCTTGAGAATAACACCCTCGGTATCCTTTATAGCCGTTAAATTAAGCTCCTCATTTATTTTAAGCATGTGAGAGGTAAGGGATTCCATAACGGAGGCGTGGGCCTCGTCTATTAAATTTTTTGTGGCGTCATTAAGGTCGGCAACCTCAATAAGCCTTTTTTGAAATTCTGTCAACGGCGCTCCTCCTCTCAATTCATATTTTCTAATTTTTCAAGTAATTTTTTAAATTCCGCAGGCAATTCGGTTTCAAAATGCATAATTTCTTTAGTCACAGGGTGGGGGAAAATAAGCTCCTTGGCATGAAGACACTGACCGCTAAGCAAGGGGGCGTTTGCCTTTTCAAAGGGAGTTTTCCCGCCGCCGTAAACGGTATCGCCTATAATGGGGTGTCCGATATGGCTCATATGAACTCTTATCTGGTGGGTCCTGCCGGTCTCAAGCTCCATTTTTGCATGAGTAAAGGATTTATATTCGCAAACCGTAAAATAGTGGGTGATTGCATCTCTGCCGCCTTGTATTACAGCCATTTTCTTCCTGTCAGCGGGGCATCTGCCAATAGGAGCATCAACGGTTCCGCTTTCACCTTTGAAACGGCCTGTGACAATGGCGTGATAGACTCTCTTTATTCCGTGATCCTTGAGAAGTGACGACAAAAACAGGTGTGCGTCATCGTTTTTTGCTACCACCAACAGTCCTGAGGTGTCCTTGTCTATCCTGTGGACAATACCGGGACGGATAACTCCGTTTATACCGGAGAGAGTTCCCTTACAGTGATACATAAGAGCGTTTACAAGGGTTCCGGACGGATTGCCCGGCGCCGGATGAACGACCATTCCGGAGGGCTTGTTTACGACTACTATATGCTCATCCTCATAGACTATATCAATGGGGATGTTTTCGGGCTCTGCACTTAAGATTTCGATTTCCTCTTCGTCGATTTCAATTTCGTCATTCGGGCGAAGCTTGTAATTCTTGCTTTCGCTCTCTCCGTTTACACGTACAAGTCCGCTATCTATCATAGATTGAGCGTGGGAGCGTGTTATGCCGTTCACCTCGGAAACGTACACGTCAAGGCGTTTTTTTACGTCAGATTCCCGTATTTTCATCATCAGTACCCGCAGCGCCGTCCTTTATCGCCTTCTCCTTGTATTCCTTTATCATAGAAAGGATAAAGCCGAGAACAACGATACCGGCGCCAACACAAACACAGCAGTCCGCAAAATTGAAAATATAAAAGTCTATAAATCTGCAATCGATCATATCCACTACGTACTTAAGGAAGATTCGGTCGATCATATTACCGATACCGCCGCCTATTATGAGGGCAAGACCGATTTTTGTAAAAAAGGATTCCTTGCAGAATTTGAAAAGATATACGCCGATGGCAATTATGGCAACAATGGAAAGCGTCATAAATATCCATCTGTGGTTGGAAAGAATGCCGAAGGCTGCGCCCTCGTTCCTTATATAGGTAAAGTGAAAAACGTCCTTTATTACGGGTACGGTTTCTCCAACCTCCATGGTAGAGGTAACGATAGCCTTTGTTATCTGGTCAATACCTACGGAGGCGCATATTATTGATATAAGTATAATTAAAGAAGTCATAACGCCTCCTTAGAAAAGAATTAGCATAAGCAATCTTGAAAATGCTCCCGTAAGCAAGAAAAGTATCAGCATAGAAAAATCTATGGGTAATCTTCTGAAAAAGTCAAATCTGAAAAGGAAATCACGAATAGGCTGGAGAAGCGGCTCTGTCAGCCTGTAAACAAGCTCATAAACCTTAGTGTCGTGGAGAGAGGGGAGCCACGAAAAGATAGCTCTCGCCACAAGAACAAGCTCGAAAAGGGATATGAGCGAAAATATCGCGTAAACCAAATAAATCATTTATTCATTCCTTAAAGATCTGTAAATATATCTTCATCGTAGTCCTTCTTAAACATTTCTCCGCCTACGTCAACCTTTTTTGGAGCAATGAAGTAGGAGTCACGTGTAGCCTGCTTGATGTTTGCGTCAAGGGCGTAGGCTGCGCCGCTTACAAAGTCTATCATACGGCGAACGATGGTTGAATCTGCGTTTTCAAGGTTCAAAAGAACGGTTTTGCCGTCTCTCAAATAATCGACTGCGGTAAGAAGATTCTCAAAAGACACGGGCTTAATAAGCTTAAGCTCAATATTTCCGCCGCCGAGAGAAATGCTGGCATTATCCTTGACAGTTTCCTCTTCCTCGATTATTTCATCGTCAAAATCTTCCGGCTCATATTTTTTAAATCTGTTAAAAAAACCCATTATATATACTTCCTTTCTCCGAAAACAGCGCTTCCGACACGTACGAGATTAGCACCCGCCTCTATTGCGTAAAGATAGCTTTCGCTCATACCCATTGAGAGGATAGCGTCCTTTTCGTTTTTAAATAATCTGTCAAAAATTTCTTTGGTAAGAGAGAAGTATTTTAAATATTCCTCTCTTGAATTGCATCTTGGAGCCATGGTCATAAGGCCTCTGACCCTTATGCTCTTAAGGGCGGAAAGAGAAGCGTAAAATTCGTCTGCCTCTTCGGGAAGGATGCCGCCCTTGGCTTCCTCTCTTCCGCTGTTTATTTCTATAAGAATATCCATAACTCTGCCGATTTTTTCACATCGCTTGTTAATTTCCTCAGCTAAGGAGAGGGAATCGACGGAGTGTATCATATCAACCTTGTCACAGATATATTTTACCTTGTTTTTTTGAAGTGAGCCGATCAAATGCAGGGACGCCCTTTTGTCAAGACCGTCGTATTTTTCTCTTATCTCGCTTACTCTGTTTTCTCCTATGAGATCAACACCCTCGGATATCAAAAAATTTATATCCTCGGTGCTTTGAGTTTTCGTAGCGATAAGAAGCTGTACCTTGCCTTCTTTATCAAGCTCCCTTACCTTTTTCAGTACGTTTTCGTAATTTTCTTTAATCTGTTCCTTTGTCATAGGCTTTCTCCGATTATTTTTGCAGCCTCCGTAAAGGGATCGACCCTGTCGGTATATACGGTTATATAATTCTTCTTCTTTTTAAACCATGTGAGCTGCCTTTTTGCATAATGTCTTGTGGACAGCTTCAGCTGAGCTATGCAGCTGTCAAGATTGCTTTCTCCCCTAAGGTAGGGCAGCAGCTCCTTGTAGCCGATTGCCGCAGACGCGGTTTTTGATTTTTCAAATACTCCGTCTTTGTAAAGTCTTTCGGCTTCGGAAAGAAGACCCGCTTCCATCATAATATCAACACGCTTTTCTATCCTTGAGTAAAGAAGCTCTTTATCCTCGCAGGTGAGAAAGAATACCGTTGATTCATAGGGTGGGGGAATCATTTTATTTTCTCTGTCCACCTCGCTTTTCGGCTTGCCGGAGCATTTGTAGATTTCAAGGGCGCGTATGACCCTTTTTACGTTGTTACAGTGGATGGCATCGGCGCTTTCGGGATCTATCTCTCTTAACGCCTTATGCAGGGCTGCAGGACCATTTTCCCTTGCAAATTCCTCAAGGGAGTGTCTGTATTCCTCGTCTGCATAGGCTTCTCCGAAGGAAGATATCTCAAGAACGCTGTCAAGGTAAAGCCCTGTGCCTCCGCAGAAAACGGGAGTTTTACCTCTCGATATTATATCGTCAACTGTCTTTTTTGCCAAAAGGGCATAGTCTGCGCAGGAAAATTGCTCCCACGGGTCCAGAATATCTATAAGGTGGTGGGGAATGCCCTCCTTTTCCTCCTCCGTAACCTTTGCGGTGCCGATATCCATTCCTCTGTAAATCTGCATAGAGTCGCAGGAAATTATCTCACCGTTATATTTTTTTGCAAGCCTTACGGCAAGGGCGCTTTTGCCAACTGCTGTTGGGCCGACTACGGCAAGAACCTTCATGAGAGGAAGAATACCTTTTCAAGTGAGCGACGCAGAGGCTTGCAGACAGCCACTACGATAATCATCATCCCGAGAAGGAACAAAACCGTTACGGGGTAGAAGGACCATACGAACCTTACGTTTTCGTAGAAGGTTATACGGATAAGATATTCAAGAAGCACAAAGGAAAGACCAAAGGCAATGATGGAGCCTCCGATAACGTATAAGATTCCGCGTCTTAAATATCTGTTAAGGGTCACAACGGTAGTTATAATAAGGCAGAGTACAAACACAACGGGACAGGCAAATTTTAAGAACCAGCCTCCGTTTGTTCTGTAGCTTATATATCCAAGCATTAGAAGAACCGCTAAGAAGTCGCAGGGAACGAATATAACGGGATTGGGACGCTTGAACCATGTAGGCAGGACTCCTATAACGTAAGTAACGAGAAGGGCGATCACGGTGTAGCCCGACCACGTAATGGCCTCATAAACCGCAAGGTCGCAAACCGTAACCACCGACAGAGCTATAAGATACAGAACAGAGATAACGAAAAGGATACCGAAGCGGTTATATTCGGTCTGGGGAGCGTCGTTATGGGGGAAAAGACTGTCGCCGTCGGTTATGAAATCGGGATGGTAAACCTTAGTTTCGCAAAGGGGACATTTTTTCTGCCCGTTAGTAAGCTCTGCGCCGCATTTTACACAGTACATATTTCTTCCTCCTTATCTCGTGTTGCTTTCCACAATGGATCTTACACCGTTTTCTTTAAGAACAGCGTAAAATTCCCGTTCAAGAAGCGGTTCTTTTATGTTTCTTATAAAGTTAAGATACATCTTGTCTTTAAAGGTTATGAGCCCCGTATTATAGGGGGCGTCCGCCTGCACGCCGAGAACGAATCCCATTCTTGAAACGTATTTTTCGATTTCAGAGGGGAGCTTGCAAACTCCTAAGTTGGAGAGGGCAAGACATGATTTTTTCTCGCCAACGGCGTTGAATACCATTTTCATGGTGATGTTTTTTATAAAAAGAGGCATAAGCTTTATGATAAGCGCTTTTTCGTCGCCTACGTTTTTGGATATCTTTGCCTGCATTTGCTTTTTGGTGTTCATAAGCGCCATCTGACTCTGTATAAGCTTAGCCGTTTCCTCGAGGGTGTATTCGCCAAGTCTGGGGTCAATGCCGGGAGTTACGTACAGAACGAAGTTGCGAAGGGATTCCGATGGGAACATCTTGCGCAGATTCACCGGTATAAGTATTTTTATGGGCTTATGCTTTTTTCGGTTTTTAACCTGTCTATCCTGTATCCTTACTATGGCGCTTATCATTACGGCGGTTAAAAACGAGGTGACGGTCACTCCCATTCCCTTTGCTCTTGAAAGAATATCGGATGAGTCAAATATGAACGTGGTGTTGGTCAAATATCCGTCCTCCTCCTTTTCGCCGGTCAGCTTGAATGCGGTGGTGTCAGCTCTTGACGCCTTGACGTCACCGGAATATTTAAGAAAGCTGTCCTCCAGCTCGGCAGGGGTCGGCTCGTCAAGCACGTTCAAAATTCCGTCGGATGCGGGAACGTTTTCTCCGTATCTTTCACGGATATATTCCGCAAGGAGAGTTTTCAGGAATATAAGACCGCCGTTTCCGTCGGTTAAGGCATGGAAAAACTCCACGGCTATACGCTTTTTATACACAAGAACTCGCAGAGCGCACTTGCGTATGTCGTCAAATACCATTCGAGAAAGGGGATAAGGCTTCTCATCCATGACGTCGGGAGCCTTGGGGATTTCCTCAAGATAGTACCAGAACATACCTGTTTTCAGCTTTACGGCAATTGACGGGAATCTTCGTATAGTGACGTCAAGCGCATTTTGAAGCACGGATTTATCAACGTCCTCGGTAAGGGTGGCGGACAGACGGAATACGTTCGTCCAGTTTCTGCGTCTTGCCGCAGGATATATTTTTGCCGCATTGTCAAGGCCCATCCAACGGAGCTTCTTTGCGGGGATTTTGGATTTTATAAATCTTGATATTCTGTTAAAATCCTCGTCGTCCTCGGAAAGGCAGTAGAGAAGGTAGGCGTGCCATTTGCCCTTGGACACGTAAACCCTTGAATCGCAGCCGTACTCTGTAAGTCGAGCGTGCATGCCCATAGCGTCGTCAAGCATTATTTCCGACCCGCCGACAAAGCAAATGGATGGTGGCATATCCGTAAGGTCAGCGAACATAGGGGATACCAAGGGGTTTCTTTTTATTTCCGTATCCTTTGCTCTGTCTTCTTCTGTGGAACGGAATTTTTTATCTCCGTCCTTAGTATCCTCTCCGTAAACGTAGCAGTCGGAAAATCTTTTCAGCCTGCCAAGGGTCATGGAGGGATCCTTTCTTTTGTTTTTTATATAGCTTTCGCCCGAGGACGTAAGATCGGTCCAAGGGGAAACGGTAATAATACCTGCGGGGAGCTCAAGGTCAAGCTCCTTTAATTTCAAGCAAAGAGAATAGCAAAGTCCGCCGCCTGCACTTTCTCCGCAAAGCATAATTTCCTTTGGAGAATATCCGCAGGTAAGCAGATACTCGTAAGCCTTAACACAGTCGTTAACGGCTGCGGGAAAGACCTTTTCGGGAGCTAACGAGTATGCAACGGCAAGAACCTTTATTCCGCAGCGGGAGGCGAGAACCGTGGCAAAGCCCTTTGCATAAGGGAGATCACCGCAGGTGTATCCGCCGCCGTGAAGATAAAGGATAATACCGGAGGACAGCTCATCCTTGGGTGAAGCAAGAGAAACGGGGATGCCGTCAATATCGAAGTCCCTTGATTCCGCATTACCCTTTCCCATACGGGCAAGAAGTCTGCCGAGGGTATTCTGTCCTTTTCTTGAAGCCTCAAGAGAGGTTTCTGTAATTACGTTTTTAAAAAGCGCAAGCTGTGAGCGTACAAATTTTGCTGAAAGCTTCATAATTACGTTCCTCCCCGAAATTTCGTAAAACAAGAAATTACAGCGCAGACAGGCAATAGGCTATAATTTTGTTATTATATCATTGTATCACAGTTTTTGAGCGTAATCAAGGCTTAAAAATATATTTTAATAATATTTATTATTTTACGGAAATTTTTAAGCCGACTGATTTTAATCGGTTGACAAAAGGAATTTGAAATGTTATACTAAAAAAGAAGGGAGGATGACTGTATGAAAACATTTATAAAAAACGGCTTACACATAATAATCCCCACCCTGTGTTTGATTTTATGCGTAGTAATTATCTTACCGCTGGGCGTTTACAGAATCGAGGGTAGAAAGATAGGCTACGACTATTCGGTGGAAGCATCTACCAATGCGGTATATCCCGTTTCATATACTGTAAACGGTTCTGTATACACCCCCGAGGGGCATAATTCCTATCTCGTTTTACCTGTTCCGTCAGATAAGGAAATTAATGACGTCCGTATAGTTTTCAAAAGACCGCTGAGGAGCGATTGTACCATAAAACTCCTATACGGTAATGAAAAAACCGCACTTTCCGAGGAAAATGCCATAGTAAAAGAGGTCAAAAAGGGAAGCATTGAATATTACTGCACTCTTGACACGGAGGTGTACACTATAATCGAATGTCATATTCCCGTAACCTTCGAGCTTGAATCTGTTATCCTTTCTCACGTTACGTCAAGTGAAAGCGTGTATGAAACGGTAGTTGATCAAGCTGTTCTAATCTGGACCCTTGCTCCGGTAACCTTGCTCTACGCAGGAATTGTAATTATCCTTATCATTGAGAAAAGAAAGAAGAATAATAAGAAATAAAAAATTCCCGACACTGTGTCGGGAATTTTTTTATTTTAGCCTATTGCAGCAGCTTCATTACTTAAGAAATCTAATTCTGTTAAGAGCCACTATAAATCCAATAAGGATTCCCATTACGATGAATATGCCCAGCATACCGAGGCCCATATACTTGAATGATTCAAGAAATGCCTGAAAGTTCCATGAAAATTCAAATCCCATATTTTACCGCCTTTCATTATAGGAAGAAGTTCAGGATAAGACCGCCTGCTATAACGGAGCCTATCTGTCCTGATACGTTTGCGCCTATGGAGTGTACGAGCAAGAAGTTCTGATTATCCTCTTCAAGACCGATCTTGTTAACGATTCTTGCAGACATGGGGAATGCGGAAATACCTGCCGCACCGACCATGGGGTTGATCTTTTTGCCTTCGGGTAAGAAAAGGTTCATAAGCTTGGCAATCATAATACCACCGATGGTGTCAAATATAAATGCTACAAGACCAAGGCAGAGAATGATGAGTGTACCGATGGTTACAAACTCCTCAGCCTTCATTGTAAAGGCAACTGTGATACCGAGGAAGAGAGTTACGAGGTTGGCAAGAATCTTCTGCGCCGTTTCGGAAAGAGATTCAAGAACACCGCATTCACGGATAAGGTTACCGAACATAAGGAAGCCTACAAGAGCAACTGCGCCGGGAGCGAGCATACCTGTAATGATGGTAACGAGAATAGGGAACACGATTCTTGTAAACTTGGAAACGCTTGCAGGGTTGTAGGGCATTTTGATGCGGCGTTCCTTTTTAGTTGTGCAGAGCTTGATAAAGGGAGGCTGTACAACGGGAACAAGAGCCATATAAGAGTATGCCGCAACCGTGATGGGACCAAGTAAGTGAGGAGCAAGCTGCGTTGCAACTACGATTGAAGTAGGACCGTCAGCCGCACCGATAATTGCGATGGAAGCCGCTTCCTTAAAGTCAAAGCCAAAGAGGGATGCAAAGGAAAGGGTCATAAATATACCGAACTGAGCCGCCGCGCCGAAAATCATCAGCTTGGGGTTGGAAAGAATGGGACCGAAGTCTATCATAGCTCCGATACCTATAAAGAGAATAAGGGGGAAAAGCTCATTTGCGATACCTGCGTTATAAAGTGTTTCCAATACTTCGGAAACGCCGGCAGTACCTGAGTTGTTGGGAAGGTTCATAAGGATAGCGCCAAAGCCCATGGGAAGAAGAAGGGTAGGCTCCATCTTTTTTCTGATAGCGAGGAAAATAAGAACACCGCCTATTACCCACATTACCAGCTGCTTGGCGAAAAGACCGCCGTCAAGCTCCAAAAGGTTTTTGAATAAAGCTTCCATAAAAATTCCTTTCTTTCTATTTTATTCGTAAAAAAAGACCCCTAACAAAAGAAAAATCTTCTGTTAAAAGTCTTGTAATAAACCAAAGGTCTATGGTAAGCCCGGGCAAAAGCCGTACTGACGAGCGTACCAACACGCATAAGCGCGCAAACTACTCCCTTTTAAGAATATTCTGTTTTGGAAAAGAGCCACAATTATTATACAATATAAAGTCTTATTTTGTCAAGTATCAAATTTTATATTGTTTTACGCACTAATAATATATCAATGAACTTGACAAAAGCGATAATTAGTGGTAAAATGTTTTCACTTAAATAGTATAAAATTATCCGGAGGTTTTCAATGGACAATAAAATTATAGAACTTAAAAAAATTGCGACAGATATCCGTTTGGGAGCTGTTGAGGCAGTATTCAACGGACAGTCAGGTCACCCCGGCGGAGCTCTTTCCTCCGCAGACGTTTTGGCTTGTCTTTATTTTTCAGAGCTTAACGTTAATCCCGCAACCCCCGACGATCCCGACAGAGACCGCTTTATTCTTTCCAAGGGACATTCCTGCCCCGGACTTTACGCAGCCCTTGCGCTTAAGGGATATTTTGATAAAAAGGAGCTTAAGAGCTTCCGTCACACAGGCGCTCTTTTACAGGGACATCCCGATATGAAGGCTATCAAGGGTGTTGATATGTCCGCAGGCTCCCTCGGTCAGGGCTTTTCCGCAGCTTGCGGTATGGCGCTTTCCGCTAAAATCAGTAATAAGGATTACCGTGTTTATACTCTTATCGGCGACGGTGAAAGTCAGGAGGGTCAGATCTGGGAGGCTGTAATGTTCGCTTCTCATTATAAGCTTGATAATCTTTGTCTTATTATTGACAATAACGGCTTGCAGATAGACGGCAGAGTATCCGACGTTATGAATACTATGCCCTATGAAAGCAAGCTTGAAGCATTCGGCTGGAACGTAATTACGGTTGACGGACATAATATTGAGGAAATATTGTGTGCGTTCAAGAGTGCGAGAGACGTAAAGGGCAAGCCTACTGCCATCGTTGCCAAAACGGTTAAGGGCAAGGGCGTATCCTTTATGGAGGATCAGGCAGGCTGGCACGGAAAAGCGCCCAATGCGGCTCAGTACGAGATTGCTGTTAACGAGCTTAACGAATATAAAAACGGTTTGAATTGAGGAGATAGATATGGCAGATAAGATTGCAACAAGAGAAGCCTACGGTAACGCCCTTGCGGAGCTTGGCGCTTTAAATACGGACGTTGTCGTATTGGACGCCGACCTTGCGGAGGCGACAAAGACCATAGCCTTTAAAAAGAAATTCCCCGACAGATTTTTTGACTGCGGTATTGCAGAAAACAATATGATGGGTGTTGCTGCCGGACTTGCAACAACAGGTAAGATCCCCTTTGCTTCCACCTTTGCTATGTTTGCGGCGGGAAGAAGCTTCGATCAGGTCAGAAACTCCATCGGTTACCCTCACTTGAACGTAAAAATCGGCGCTACTCACGCAGGCATTACAGTAGGTGAGGACGGCGCTACCCACCAGTGTAACGAGGATATTGCGCTCATGCGCACGATCCCCGGTATGGTCATTATCAATCCCTCCGATGCGGTTGAAGCAAGATGCGCTGTTGAAGCGGCTATAAAGCACGTAGGCCCCGTTTACATGCGTTTCGGCAGACTCGCTGTTTCGGTTATAAACGATAATGCCGACTATAAGTTTGAAATCGGCAAGGGTATTCAGATGGCAGAGGGTAACGATGTTACCATCGTTGCTACGGGTATTATGGTAGAGCAGGCGCTCATCGCAAGAGAAATGCTTCTTTCAGAGGGCATTTCCGCAGCGGTTATCAACATTCATACAATCAAGCCCATCGATAAGGAGATCCTTATTTCCGCAGCTCAGCAGACAGGAGCTATCGTAACCACCGAGGAGCACAGTATAATCGGCGGTCTCGGAAGCGCAGTTTGCGAAACTCTTGCAGGCGTTTGCCCCGTGCCCGTTGTACGCCACGGCGTAGAGGACACCTTTGGTAAATCAGGTCCCGCCAAGGAGCTTCTTGAATACTATAACCTTAATGCAAAGGGTATAGTTGAGAAGGTCAAGGTTGCCCTTTCAATGAAAATTTAATATGGCTGAATAGAGACTAAAACAGTAAAAATCCCGACCGTGTGGTCGGGATTTTTTATTTAAAGTATTTCGTTTACAATGTCTTTAAGCTTCTTGCAGAGCGCGGGGTCTGTGTTTTCGGGCTCGTATACTACCTTCGTTACGTCATTTCCTGTAAAGAATCTGTAAAGAGTGAGGGCTGCAAGATATCTTCCGTAGTCAAGGGAGAGGTGGAAGCCGTCACGGTTCAAGGACATTCCGCCCTTGGAGGTGTCGAACTCTTCGAGATAACGGGCTCTTTCAATAGCGTCGCCGGAGGGAATTACGGGAAGAGAATACTTTTCCGCAATTTTGGATGATGCGTCAACTATGGCGTTGTACATTTTTGTTCTGTTCCAATCGTAGTTTGCAAATCCACCGTGAGTGCTTGCGTCATCGTAAGCCCACGTTCTGTGGAAAACTATTTTTGCATCGGGGCATTTTTCCTTTATATAACCAACAATGAACTCCGTATAGGGCTCGTAGGTTTCTATCATACCGGAGAAGTGGCTGACCTGCTGTATCGACACGTAGTCCCACTTTCTTTCTGCAAGAGTGTCGTTGATTGAAGCTCTGAAAAGTCTTTCTCCGTCACGCTGATAGTCGTACGCCACGTTATTTTCCTTTATGTTGTTTGCGTGCCATTCAAGAGGACATCCGCCTATGTAAAGATTTCTTACAAATATCTCGTCGTTGCAAATTCTGCCAAGATAAACCGTCGCATCCTGTGAAAAGCTGTTGCCAATAAATAATACGTTCATATTATTCCCTCGCTTTGAAAAGTTTTATAAGATAATTTTATCACCGCAAAAAGAAAAAGTCAACATAAAAAGTCCAAATAAAGGCTTTTTATGTTGACTCGTTTTATTCCGTTGCTATAAGGCTTAACCAATACCTGTTATTTTCCGTGGGTACAGATAAGATTCCATCTCTTTCCGCCTCGTAAAGAGAACAGGTTACGAAAATTGTCAGGGCGTTTGACAGGAAATTGCCCATTTGACGGCGCAGATGCTTAGGTACGGTTTTCTCATATTCCTCCAGAATAATATCGTACGCGCCTCTTGTAATATCCTGTACGCTTTCTGCAAACTCCTGCGCCATTTTTTCAATTTCGCGGCGTTCCTTATCGTTTACATAGTAATAATTGGGCTTGAATACTCCGTTTTCCTTTATAAACAGCTTCTTTTCGATAGCTATGCTGAAAAGGTATTTTTCGTCCTCTGTCAGCTCATCGATTTTTGTCTCTCCCTTGATTATTTGTCTGCAAAGAGCGAAAACACCGCTGGGAGTGTTGAAATAATCTCTTGAATCAATGCCGCTCCAAAAGTGGAAGAAGCCCTGTGTATAGTCGGGCTCCGTCTTGTGTACGGGTCCGTCCCATCCGTGATATTTTTCAAATTTCTTTGGGGATGTGTCGCTGTTATCAAATCCAAAGGCTATCCATTTACCACCGTTTGGGCGAAGGGGTATATCGTTATATTTAACGTAGCTTATATCGTTGAAGATTTTGAAATATTTACCTGCAAATTCGGCAAAAATATGGATATACACCCAAAGAAGGCGATCCCATGTAAAGCCCACGAGATTAAATTTCTTGCTTGTTAAAATATCCCTCTTGCCTTCAAGATATTCCATCAGCTTTTTGTAAAAATTCGGGAAGGCGTATTCGTAAATTTTATTTCCGATTTTTGCGTTTTGGGCGGGAAGTATTACAAAATCAGTCTGATATTTCCCCTTTGATACTTCCTTCATAAGCTCGTTTTCGCATAGATATGCAACCTCATCCTCAATGTAAGGGGCTGATATTCCAAGCTCCTCGCAAAGCTCCGTAATTGTAACGGGCTCTCTGTAAGCTGCAAGTAAGATGTTTTGAGCCGATTTTCTTTTTGCGCAGATTATAGGCTCCATATCCGCGCCGGGATTACCGGTACAGGAAACGTAAAGACTGCCGGGGCGGTAGCTTTTTTCTCCGTAGCTTCTCATAGTATTCATTCCTTTCTCAATAGCTTGTCTTGCATCGTGAAGCCACCATTTTACAGTACCCTCGCTTTTGCCAAGAGCCCTTCCTATATCCTCGCAGGACATATTTTCAAAATAGTGCATCACAACGGCGCGGCGGTAATTTCCGGACATTAAGGATAGCTCGCGTCTTAAGAGATTTTTCTGCTCCTTCAAAATAATCTCGCCTTCAATATCGTCCTCCGATGCTACGGTATCGTCAATATAACAAACAGCTCCGTATTTCTTTTTTCGCAGCCAATTAAAAAACATATGGTTGGAAATTTTCCACACGTAGGCGTTTAAATTGTTGATTTCCTTTCCTGCTCGGATGGATTTTAAAACCTCTACGCAAATATCCTGTGAAAGATCCTCGGCATCCTCCGGGGAGCTTAGCTTTTGTCTGCAAAAGCCGTAAACCTTGGGTATCATATCCCGTTCAAATGCTTGAAGCATTGCTTCCTTATCCGTCATTTTTACCACCTCACTTGTGAACTTGACGCGTCGTTCACCAATTAAGTAACCGACGGAGCCGTTGGGTTGGGAATTTTTTTCATTATACCAAAAAAATTATTTTAATGCAACAAAAAGAGCCGAGCAAGCCGAGTCCCTACAAGGGATTCGGCAACTAAATAAATCCGTAAACGGATTTGTGAGATTTGTCTATCGGCAAGTGATATTGCTAACGCAGTGATATTCGCCTGACGGCGAGTTAAGGATTTATTTAATATAACTTTGGCTTTGCCAAAATATCACGCCAACGGCATATCACTTTTAGCCACAAGGCTAAAAATATAACCATTT
>JAFVYY010000107.1 GCA_017508405.1 Clostridia bacterium | reverse complement strand
CGTTACATCTGTCGCAAAGCATTTTAGCTATTTCTTCCTTGCTTTCCGTGCACTTGCTTATATCAGAGTACATAACGGGCTTATCAATTATGTAAACGTTTTCTTCCTTCTTAAAATATGTAACGTAGATAGGAACATCGTATCCCTTACGCTTACAGTACTCACAAAGCATAGCAAAGCCTGCGTGGAAGCCCTCGAGCTCCGCAAGATATCCGTTTGTTGAATCCTCGGGATAAATTATTATATTTTCCTCGTTTTTAAGAGATGCATAGCTTTCCTTAATCGTCTTTACAAATCTCGAATCCTTGTACGTTGAAATTAAATTAAGTCCGCTGTAGAAAAGATTTGTAAGAGGACTGGCAAGGAGACAAAACGCCCTTGCCGCATGGATATTCCAATGCTTCTTTTCATGGTAGTAAACCCTTGTTTGGTACTTATAAAGCTTTACAAGACTGGAGTTCATTTCATGTGCGCCCCACATTCTGAAATTACTGTTGTGGTAGATTTCAAATGCCATGGGGGCATCAGTACCCTCGTGATTGCTGAGTATAATGCTTCCCTGCTGAATCTCTTTTCCGTCAAGGTAGATAAACTGAGGCTTTTTATATCTTATCTTCATCATCTTTTTAAGGACTTTGAAGTACCATTTTCTTTTTCCCTTTTTATTTGTTTTTTCGTTATTTGCCATTTCTTAGACCGCCTATTATAGTTTTGCATTGTAATTATATATAAGAAAACTAAACTACAAATAAACAAATTGATTATTTTATCAATCTTTATTGTATAAATGACCATTTTAACAAAAAAATGCGACACATGGTCGCATTTTTTACTTTATATCGTATTTTGAATTTTTATCAAATATTTCTATAATATTATCTTTCTTTCTTAGCTTCTCATAATTATATCTGCATTTTTTAACGGTTTTTGTAATATAGCCTTCAAGTCCGTTTTTAAGCGGTCTTCTGTACTGAACGTAAACAGTTTCATCATCGTTAAGAAGCTCCTTATAAGCGTCTACCGTATGGCTTTTACTTACAACCTTATAAATTCTTTCGTTTATGTAGATATAGCTCTTTCTTCCTACGGAAAAGCTATCTACGATAAAATGCTCAGCAACCTTGATTACGGGAGTAATATTTCCGCTTACCATTTTATCCCTTAATTGCAAATCATTATAGATTGGGAAGCAGTCCTCCACACACTCAAAAATATCTAAAAGCTCTTCAACGGCAAATCCGCAGTCACGTACGGAAAGCGCCTTTCCGCGCATTATCTTAAAGGTCGGCTGAATAATATCTGCGGCAGAATATTTATCTCTCTTTTCAGCCTTAATAAAGCCCTCTACTATTGCTCTTGCTTCCTTATAAAAGCTTTCCTCACTAACGTCCGCTTCCTCATAGGGGTTTATTTCCGCAAGTACCTCAGCATAGCATTTCGCCATATCGTCTTTAAAAAATTCAAACATTTTTATCACCTCTTTTACTGTATTTTAGCATATAAGTAAGAAAAATACAATAAAAAAGTTAATATCAATTTATCTTGATTTCGGAAATTTCCCGCTCTTCCCATTTAAAGCTGTCCATAAATACGGATGAAACGTCCAAAGAGCCGTAAGAACGGCAATAGTAAATCAGTCTTTCCGCATCTATGCAGATCTGATAAGTCGTATAGTGCAGCTTTCCTTCCTCGTTAAGCACACATCCTCTCGGTACGGATACGGAATCAAGAATCTTGTACATATCAAATACTGCATTCTCCTGATCCCATACCGTATAATGCTTTATAAATACGGAGCGGACAAATCTTGATAAGGATGAAAAATCACCCGGCAATCCCACAGCACCAAGCCCCAAACTATACGGCGGGGCGGAAAAAGTTGCGGGGGGTGTTTGATTTTTAAGATTTTCATATCCGGAAAGTAAAGTCAGGTGAACGCTGAATTCAGGGTTGTTCGTAAGAACACCCACAGGGTTTTTATAAATTTTGCTGCCGCCCCTTGTGGTTTCATAGGTGAGGGAGCCGCTTTTGTCCGCTATGTGAAAATGAAGAGTCGGTAAATCCACGTCCTTACTTATGGGTGCGGATATTAAATTTATCCTTTTCAAGACGTTTACTGCGTCCTTTATACTTTTACAGGTCCCTAAAACATAAGGAATCAACTCATACGGCGCAAGATTTATTTTGTCCTTTTCCTCTCTGTAGTAAACCGCATTGCCCTTAAAATTCAAGCCTGCCATACAAAGCCCGAACTCATTTACTCCCTCTGCCAGCATTGGATAGCCGTCTATTACCGTACCCATCCCCATAAAGGCAAAATGATCGCATAATTTTTCTTTTTTATTATCCAGAACAAAGCAGCGTGGAACGAAGATCAGCCTTTCTCCAAAGGAATACTCAATATCCATATTCCTTCCGAAATAGAGTCCTCGAAGGGTTTTTGCAACGGTGGTACACATAATATCACTCTCCTTTTTCTTATATTTCGCCCACCGTTTTTTTATTATTCAGTATACTTTAAAATTTTCCGTCATAGAATAAAAACAAGGAATGGAGGAAATTATGTGTAGACGAGTTAAAATTTATTTGGTTTCGATCTTTATTGCTATAATGACAGGAGCATTAGCTTCCGCCCTGACAAACGGGAATATGAATATTTATGAAAAAATAGTAAAGCCTCCCCTATCTCCGCCCTCTGTTCTTTTCCCGATAGTATGGACTGCGCTTTACGTGCTTATGGGTATTAGCGCTGCTATGATTTACGAAAGAAAGTCTTTTTTTCCGACCTCCGTTCAGAACGCCCTATCCCTATACGGCGGAAATCTCATAGTCAATTTTACGTGGAGCATAATTTTCTTTGGATTCAGCAAATTTCTTTTCGCATTTATCTGGCTTCTCTTTTTGCTTTTTATAATAATCAGAATGATAATATCCTTTAAGAAAATCTATCCCGTTGCCGCTTATTTGCAGATTCCCTATGCTGTATGGGTTACCTTTGCAGGATATTTGAATTTCGCTATATATATACTGAACAAATAAAAAATGGCATAGCGTTATTTCTGCAATCTAACGCTATGCCCGTTTTTTAAATTATATCGCCGTCCATTTTTTCGGTAAAGCTTAAATAGCCCTGTGGCGGAGTTATGGTAACCGGCTCGTTAAAGCTTTTGTATGTTCCCTCGTTCGATATTTCAAGAATCACACTTTCAGTGCCGTCGGATATGGTTATTTTAAAGCTTACGGCTTCTTCTATAACGTATCCTTCCTTATCTATGACCACCTTAAGACCGGCATCCGATAACGTCATGTAATCTTCCATTCCGTCAAGGGAAAACATTTCCGCAATTGTTTCGTACATGCCTGCAAAATACTCTTTAAATTGCTGAGGAGTAAAGCTCATCTTTATGCTTGTTCCCTTATCAGTCTTTCTTACTGTGGCGTTTTCGTATACTGAATCGGAATATTCGTCGCACTCTTTATCCTTATTTTCCTCAACTCTGCTCTTGTACTTTTCGTTACCTACAACGCAGTAATCCCATTCGCCCTCGGTATATATGCATCCTGTTTGCGACTGTCCGGGCGCAGTTACCTTTACATCCGCATATCTTT
>JAFVYY010000106.1 GCA_017508405.1 Clostridia bacterium | reverse complement strand
TATCACTTGATGAAGATACTGTGGTTCAGGAGCTTCATTCTGTTGGTGGGGAGGCGGATTTTACCGATCTCAGACCAAGTGAAAGAAAGAAATACTGTATCCCCGAGGGAGTAAAGCATTTGGAGGTAAGATCCTCTGATATTATCAAGATAGCACCCGAGACGCCTTATATCAGCGATAAGGCAGAAAAAATAGCAGAATCCCTCAGTATAGAAGAAGCCGTTTATCTTTGCACAGGCGCATTTGATGACGGAAACAAGCATAACAGCATTATCGGAAACGCAGGCTTCAGAGTTCCCGGCTCTGCTGGTGAAACCACCGACAGATTACAGGATAAGGGAATCCCCGTTGTTATTATGGCAGACGGACCTGCGGGCCTGCGACTTAATCCAAAATACGGAGTTGATGAGCGCGGCACATATTCTATTGACGACGGCACCCTTGATATGATAAAGGCTCTGCTTCCTGATTATGTTTTGAAGATGCTCGGACTTGATAAGGAGATAGAGGAAAGACACGGTGAGATACACTACCAATATTGCACTGCAATACCGATCGGAACCGCTCTTGCACAGAGCTGGAGCGAAGAAGTATGTAAGGCATGCGGTGACATCGTCGCAGAGGAGATGGAGAGATTTGGTGTTCATATCTGGCTTGCTCCTGCTATGAATATCCACCGTATGCCCCTTTGCGGAAGAAACTTTGAATATTTCTCCGAGGATCCCTTGATCAGCGGAAAAACTGCTGCCGCAATCACAAACGGAGTGCAGGCACACAGTGGCTGTGGAGTATCCATAAAGCATTTCTGTGCAAACAATCAAGAAACGAACAGAATGCACTCAAATTCAATTATGAGTCAGCGTACCCTAAGAGATATTTACCTCAAGGGCTTTGAGATAGCTATTAAGGAAAGTGATCCTGCGACGGTGATGAGCTCATATAATCTGCTAAACGGTGAACATACCTCGTCCCGATACGATCTGCTTAAAACTCTGCTTCGTGGGGAGTGGGGCTATAAAGGAATCGTTATGAGTGACTGGGTCAGCGGAAACGTGACAAATCCAAATCTTAAGTACCCCGTAGCTGTGGCAAGCGGAGCTATCAAGGCGGGCAATGACATTATGATGCCGGGTACGGCAATTCACTATCGGGATATTATGACAGCTCTTAATAATCCCGAGGCAAAATATCCTCTTACGGAAACAGAAATAAGAAGGTGTGCCGCGAGAATGATAGATCTTGCATTAAAGCTTAATAAGGAGAATGTTTTATGAGAAATATAGAGATAAAAATCAACGAAGAAAGAAACGTAAGACTTACCGCATATATTCAGGAGGCAAACGGTGAGTTCCTGTTCTCGAAAAGACCTGCAATTCTCGTTCTTCCGGGCGGTGGATACGCAATGTGCTCGGACAGAGAGGCAGACCCGGTAGCGGCGGCATACCTCAAAGCAGGTTATCAGGCATTTATTCTTCGCTATTCAACTGGCGAGCACAAAAAATGGCCTAATCCCCTTGAGGATTATGAGGCTGCAATGGAATATATTAAATCTCACGCAGACGAGTGGTTTATAGACAGGGAGAAAATTGCCGCAGTTGGCTTTTCTGCAGGCGGACACCTTTGCGCCACAGCAGCTACAATGGCTAAAAACAAGCCTGCCGCAGCAATCCTTGTATATCCTGCAATACTTAAAGATATTTGCGATGTGTGCCAGCCGGGTATGCCCCAGCCAAACGAGCACGTAAGCACCTCCACCTCTCCTTGCTTCATCGTGGCGGCGAGAGATGACAGAACGGTTGACGTAAAAAACGCAATTATGATGCAGCTTGCTCTTGCCGAAAAGGGCGTTTCCTTTGAAAGCCATATTTATTCCTTCGGCGGACACGGATTTTCAACGGGTGAAGACTGGATCATTACCAATAGCGTATCCGAGAGAGTTCCAAATTGGGTGGGCGACAGCATCGGCTGGCTCAGGGAACTTTTTGGCAAATTGACCACCTCCGGTTTTACTGCTCCCACGGTGATGCCCTCGGTCAATGCAGATTTTGCTCCCGTGCTATCAGTTGAATGCTCCTTAAACCACATAAGAAAGCAGTCGGATGAGGTAATAGAGCTTCTCGCACCTTTGTTTGAGGGAATTAAAATGGTAGCCGCAGCGAGGAGATATTCCGTAGAGGGTCTTATGGCTGCCATAGGAAACAACACGGTAAGAGAGCTTATGGAGATGGTTCGTGTGCCGGCAGATGTGATAAAAAGTATTGACAGCACTTTACATTCAATTATTAATAAAATTGATTAAGGAGAAATGCTATGAAAAAAGAAAAGATTAATAAATTTGCAGGCTTTAGTCTTGGCGCAAAAGAAAGAGCCGCTTACTATTCAGGCGACATTGGAAGGCTTATCGGAATGGCGATCGTAGCCACCTATATGACTACGTTCCTTGCTTTCCAGGGTCTCAGTATGACGTCTCTTGCAATTTTTATCCTCATTGTAAAAATAGTAGACGCAGTTGATGACGTGGTTTTTGGCTTCTTCGTGGATAAGCTTAAAATAACCGAGTGGAAGTTCCTTAGCAAGCTTGTGGGAAAGGGAAAATATTTACCTTGGTTCCGTTTGACCTTTGC
>JAFVYY010000105.1 GCA_017508405.1 Clostridia bacterium | reverse complement strand
TGCTTCAGTCCTCTGTGCTTACTAAAGAAATTTCTAACGGAACTCTTGTTCTTTCTTTAACAAAGGGTCTTCAGCGTTATAAGACGGTTTTATCAAAATCAGTCGTGATTTCCGTTCTTTGGACGGTTGGTTATTTTATTTGCTTTGGGGTGACCTACGCATACAATTCCTATTTTTGGGATAACTCGGTAGCTGAAAGCTTAAGTGCGGCAATTTTATGCTGGTGGCTTTTCGGTATATTTGTTATTTCACTAATTATACTTTCTTCGGTGTTGACCTTGTCAAGCTCGGGTGTACTGCTCGGAACGGGCGGAGTCGTGCTCCTATCCTATCTTATAGGTCTTTTGCCAAATGTCGGAAAATATTTACCTACCAAGCTGATAGATGGAAATTCCTTAATATATGGGTTAGCAAAGTCGGCAGAATACCTTTTTGCTATTATTATTACTTTGCTTATAACAGCTTTGTGCTTTGCTGTAAGCATACCTTTGTTTAATAAAAAACAGCTTTAAAAAGCCATACGTTAAGTGATTTTAATGACAACAATTAAAAAAATGAGGACATATTGTCCTCATTTTTTGTATTGTTATGTTGTTAATTTATTCCACGTCGCCGTCGAGTGCTTTTAAATCTTCGATATCCTGCTCGTCGGGTTCACCGTCTTCTTCGGTGATTTCTTCGTTTGATTCGTCAGAGGTCACTTCATCGGATACTGCAGCTTCAAAAACTGGCTCTTCGATTACGGATTCGCAACAGCATCCGCACTCCGCCTTTTTAGAAAACATAGATACGGGGATGCAGTTTTCCTCGGGATCTTTCTTTACGCTGATCGGAAGAACGAGCATTGCAACCGCAAATGCGAAGAAGAAGAATATACCGATAGAAATAGCGCAGCCGAATTCTATGGGAGCATATTTGTTTGTAGCGTCTGCTAAAAATGCGGAAAGCGTGATTGTTGATGCTACCGCAAAAGCTCCTGCAATTACTGCTGTAAGTCTGCCTGTAAGAACAAAGGCACGATTTATCTTACCGTATGCAAAGTAACGAAGCATCTGCCACATTACAAGGCCTGCACCGATAACAGCGATAAGCTGGAAAAGCAAAAGGAAGGGGGCAATAGCCATTGATTCGCCAAGGTAGCAGAAATAAAGGCTTGTCACAACTGTTGTATTAAGTATGTCTCCGTCGACGGATGAAAGCTCCTTCTTTGTGTAGTTCTCAAAATCCTCAACAAGTGCGGTTATGTAATCCTGCTTATCATATTTATCCATTTTGTAAAGAAGCTCAGCATCGTCAAACTCTTCATCGGTAAGGAAACCAAAGGAAACAAGGAAGGGAGCGTATACGGAATATTTAAATTCACGCTCTGAGGTGGAGTTAAAGGGTGTGATGTTAACGGTAGTACCGATAACAGGGGCAAATGCAAGGCAGATAACTACTATTGAAACGGCAAGTGCCACGCCCCTTCTTATCATTACGCTTAATGAGCGCTCCTTTGTAAACAGGATTCTGAGTACAAACAAGCCGACGATCACAAGTGAAAGGATTACGACGGATGTAATAGCGGACCCTGCCATTTTTAAACCGTTAGCGCCGGATGTGCCGAGGCTTGAAAACGTTAAATTGTATATGTAGTTAAGTACTATAACCATTACGGGAATCAAAGTAAGGATGAGTACTGTCCATTTGAAGATACATCCGCCCTCGGACTTAATGATTCTGAATGTGGAAAGCAGATTGAGAACCGCAAGAACGAAAAGCGCAACAGCTGCGCCGATGAAAGCAAAGGACATAGCGCCTGCTATATAAAGCTGAGGAGGCATACTCATATTTTCCACAGAAACTCCAACCTTAAAGGCTTCGTAAATGAGTATATCGATGGCTTCGAGGATTTCATCCTGATGTGATGCTCTCAAATCATCCCAGTCCTCATACTCAAGCTCTTCAAAGGCGTCATCGTATTCGTCATAAATATCTTCAATTTTTTCGAATAATTTTTCGGAAAGATCATTCTCGTCTATGCTTTTAAAGGATGAGAACATAATAGATATAGCCCTTATGGGAGTAACTTTCATTGTAAGCTCGGGAATATCATCTGTCGGCATACCTGTAATCTCAGATGCAGAGAGCTTTGAAACGGGCATAAACGCCATAACGAGCATTACTATCGCCACAATCATAATCACGCTGTTTCTAATAAGAGGAACAAGTCCTTTTTTATTGAAACCAGAAGGCTTTTTATCCTTCTTTTTCTTACATTCTTTAATTACTGCAGGTTTTTCTTTTTCGGTAACAGCTTTTACTTCCGTTGCATCGTCTACAGAGACTTGGCGTACTCCGCATGATGAACAAAAGGCTGCTGACGCAGGAAGCTTTGCTCCGCAGCTGTAACAATACTTTATTTCCATAGAGTCTCCTTTTTAAAATATTTTTGTTAATTTGATTTTAACATTTTTACAACAATATGTCAAGTCATATGGAAATATTTATGGATATTTGTTGTCTAACGCAATAAAAATCTTAAGTCTGTTAAAGAAAATCCTATTCGAAGAAATATATTACCGCACGCAGAAGAAAAAACTCTTGACATAATTCTTTATTTATTATAAAATGTAATGAGCATTTAATTTTGCGGAGGACTTACTGTGATTTGCAATTCTATTCTTGACGCTATGGGTAATACGCCCATAATCCGTCTTAATAATATGGTCGAGCCCGATATGGCGGAAATACTTGTTAAATTTGAGGGGCTTAATGTTGGCGGCTCCATTAAAACAAGAACCGCTTATAATATGATTCTTGAAGCTGAAAAAGCGGGACGCATCAATAAGGATACTATAATAGTTGAGCCTACAAGCGGTAATCAGGGAATCGGACTATCCTTGGTTGGAGCTGTTCGCGGATATAAAACCAAAATCATTATGCCCGATTCCGTAAGTGAAGAAAGAAGAAAGCTTGTTCGTCATTACGGAGCTGAGGTAATTCTCGTTCACGATGACGGTAATATAGGTAAATGTATTGAGGAATGTATGAATCTCGCACTCAAAATGCAGAGAGAGGACAGTCGGGTCTTTGTTCCTCAGCAGTTTGAAAATCCGGCCAATCCCGCAATACAGAGAGAGCAAACGGCTGTAGAGATTCTTGAACAGGTAAACGGGCCCATCGACGGATTCTGCTCAGGCATCGGTACAGGAGGAACAATAACCGGTATAGGAGAAACCTTGAAGGCTGCAAATCCTCATATGGAAATATGGGCGGTTGAGCCTAAGCATGCGGCTATTTTGTCAGGCGGCTCCATCGGTACTCATATCCAAATGGGTATTGGAGATGGTATAATCCCTACCATCCTAAACCAAGGCATTTACAATGATATTTGCATTATAGATGATGAGGAAGCCATAAGAACGTCTAAGGAGCTTGCATCCAAGGAGGGTATTATGTGCGGAATTTCCAGCGGAACCAACGTATGTGCCGCCATCAAGCTTGCAAAAAAGCTTGGTAAGGGTAAAAGAGTTGTAACCGTTTTGCCGGATACTGCCGAGAGATATTTTTCCACTCCGTTATTTGAAAATGAATAAAACAAAGACTGCTTTGAGTAATCAGCTCAAAGCAGTCTGTTTTTATATATTGTGGATACGATTAAAGAGCAGCCTTTATAGCGTTAAGAAGGTCGTCAAACTCCTCGAATGCGGGATATTCGGGGAAATCAGCCTTGATCTTATCAGTCGTTCTGAAAAGAAATCCTGCCTTGCTTGCCTTGATCATACCAAGGTCGTTATAGCTGTCTCCGCTTGCAATAGTTTCAAATCCTGCAGACTGAAGAGCCTTTACGGTTGTAAGCTTAGATTCCTTGATACGCATTCTGAATCCTGTAATCTCACCGTTATCAGCTACCTCAAGTGTGTTACAGAAAATAGTAGGCATGCCAAGCTTTTTCATCAAAGGAGCGGCAAACTGTGTAAATGTATCACTTATAATAATTGTTTGTGTAATAGAGCGAAGCTCGTCAAGAAATTCCTTTGCACCGGGCAAGGGATCGATTTTAGCAATAGTATCCTGAATTTCCTTGAGACCGAGACCGTGCTCCTTTAATATAGCAATGCGGTATTTCATAAGCTTGTCATAGTCAGGCTCGTCTCTTGTGGTGCGCTTAAGCTCGGGAATTCCGCTTGCCTCAGCGAATGCAATCCATATTTCGGGAACGAGAACGCCCTCAAGATCAAGACATACGATGTTCATGTTACTCATATATATATTCCTCCGTAATTTACATTAATGTAATTATAGCATTACAAAGTCGGTTTGTCAACAAGAGAACACCCTTTTTTAAGCTCTGCAACAAAATATGATAAAATCAACAAAAACGTTTTTGTAACACGGACAAATACTACAAAATGTTTCTATTTTAAGATTTTGAAAAAATGTATATATGAAAATATGAGCAATGGTTATATATAAAATTAATAAAAAAATAAGTTGTTGATTATTTTTTTGTTTTATGGTAAAATTATAATGAGGTGATGTTATGAAAAAAATAATCTGCATCCTGTTAATAATTATATTTGTATTTACTGCCGTATCCTGCGGTAGTGACGAGCCTCCATACGTTCAACCGTTTGGAATTGTCAATTATACAAATGCAAGAGATTATATTGATGAAGGAAGGTTTGATAGGCTTTTCTCTTTCGGCACGTCTTACGAGGGGGATGGCTATGTTGCCGATGAAACCTACGATATATCGGATGCTCCGGTTTATATTATTTCCTCGGGTACCTATGTGATTACAGGTGCAACCGAAGAAAATTTTATAAACGTCAATTTTGACACTGCAGAGCCGCAGAGTGTTATTCTTATTTTTGATAATTTATCTATTGATTTCAGTAAGGGTGGATTCTATCCTCCGATTCAGTCATTCGGCTGTGATCTTACGATAGTATTGAAAAGCGGAAGTGAAAATATCATTATTGACAGTCAAGGGAATATCGAAAACGGTGCTATAACTGTTAAACGAGGTAATTTAAGCATCGAAGGTAAAGGAAAGTTGAATATTTCCTCGGAAAAGTCCGGAAACAGTATTCATTGCGGCAGAGAAATCTACATAAGCGGCGGAGAATTTAATATAAAGTCAAATGATCACGGAATTTACGGTAAAGAGGGACTGTTCATAACGGGTGGTATATATTCCATTGAAGCTAATCGTTTCGGACTTAAAAGCGGTGATTCGCCGTCTGAAACAAATCCCGTAAATACGCTTGGCGATATGCTACTTTCAAAATGCAGAATAGATATAAGCGCTTTAGGTAACGGAATAGACGTAAACGGTGTGCTGGAAGCGTATAACTGCGGTATCAATATAAAATCAGGACAAAATGGAATCAAGGCAAATGATAGCGCATATGTAGGAAAAAACGGTGAAGATACACTTTTGATCATTGATTCGGTAACCGACGGTTTAGACAGCGACTCAGATATAGAAATTCTCGGTAATACCGATATTAATATTCTGTCAAAGGGTGACGGTATTGTAGGAAATAATGTAGATATAAGAGCCAATGGAGAAATATATGTTGAAACAACAGCCGAGTACGAAAAAAACGCTCTTGGTAATTATATTTTGAAGGATGAGCAGTACGTAAAGATAAATCCCGTTGATTACCCCAATGAGGAGCTTTACAGTACGGTATTTAGCTGTAAGGGCATAAAGGCTGTTGGAATAATAGTAATAGCAAACGGCAATATAGCTATAGCATCAGCCGAGGACGGTGTACATTCAAATGATTTTGAAATTTTTGGCGGTAAGCTTAACATAGTAACAAAGGAAGACGGAATTCACTCGGTCAACATGGCTGAAATAAAGGACGGAGAGATAGGAATACATAAATCCTATAAGGGAATTAGAGCAAGTTCTGTCTATGTATCGGGCGGAGTGATCCAAGCGGCATCCTTCAGTGACGGAATAGACTGTCCCCTCGTAACGGTGGATGACGGAGAATTGTATCTTTTCGATAAGGTGGATGTAGGAGTAGAAGGTGTATTCAAAATAAACGGCGGAACGGTACTTATTGTAGCCTCAAGCTCAAATCCCTGTCTGCCAACGGAAACCTCTCTAAACTCTGTAAAATGCACCTTTAGAAAGCCACAGTACGCTATGCATACAAGTCTGCTTAACGTTTACGGTAGCGGTATTTACGTGACTGCAAAGCTACCTAAAGGGTATACTGAAAAAATATCAATATCGTTAATTTCCGATAAGCTGGTGAGTGGAGTATACAGTGTGAAAATAGGTAAGTCCGATGAAGCTATAAAGGGTATAGTATCGTTTATAGGAATTGATATTGATGATGCGATAGTAGAGAAGCTGCATAAATAAAACAAAACGCCCGAGTGGTAATTCCACTCAGGCGTTTTTAAGTTAATGCTGTGTAGGCAGATCGGGACGAAGAGCCTTTTGTCTTCTGTATTTGACATCTCTTTCGAATACACAAAGTATCAAAGAGTAGAAAATCGTTGGGAATATATTGAAAAGATGAATGTCAAGAAGGCTTGTAAGGAGTAAGGTGAGAACCGAAAGTCCAAGGAAAAAGGAAAGTGGGGACGGGTTTGCTATAAATAGCTTTACCGTCTGGTATCTGTGAAATCCATAGGCTAAAAATCCAAGAATTCCACAAGAAGCAAGCATTTGTATTATCGTATTATGAAAATATTCGGGAGCGGCTATAACGAACTTATCATTCACTCCGTGGGAGTTTCCAAAGCCTGTACCGAATACAGGGTGGCTTAAAAACTTGTTGATGCCATCCTTGTAATATTCCATTCTGCCGCTATCATCAAGTCCTATGCTTATAATTTCTTCAAAGGCACGGTCCAGCTTATCTTCAAAGAAAATCAGCGCCATTGTCACAAGGGCAAGAAATACGATGACAGAAAAGCGGTTAGCAGTTGAATTTTTATGTTTATATATACACAAAAATCCAAGGCACAGAAAGAGAATAAAGGTTGATACGATAATTGATGTTCTGCTCATACTCATTATAACAAGCAAGTAACATCCTATTCCCGCAGCAAAGAATGGGATAGAATATTTTGCCTTAACCGCACAGTAAAAATGTATGGGCATAAGCATGGCGAGGATAGCGCCGATATTGTTGCTGACTCCCCAGCCTAAATCTATAGTACCCTTTAATATTTTTCCGTCAATTATCGTAACCTTTGTGGAGTAGAGTACAATAAGCTCTGCTGCCAGTAGAAGAGATACAACTAAAAGAACGTATATAAAATATTTTGCGGTTTTTCTGTCTATTCTCATATTTATAGAGAAAATAAAGAATGGGAGAACAAATGAGATTGCAATAAGAATACCGAATATGATGTTTTCCTTCTTATATTCCGCAAAATTTAAAAATCCGTTCAGAATAAGTAATGTAATAAGACATATGAAGCCCCAGAAAAGAGATGACGATTTAAATCTTTTTAATCGTATTTCGTCCTTGAAATTTATAAAATGCACAATAATGCAAAGCACCAAAGCAAATATGCAAAGAGCAAAAAATATAATGGAAGGAATAGTATACAGGCTTTCGTCAGTCAATACGTCCTTAGAAAATATAAAATAGAAGGAAAGAAGCGGAGAAATAAAGAATTTTAAATCATTGCAAAGGATGAATCCTACGCAGGTAGCGGCTGCTATAAGTAATACACTGTAATATATAATACCAAAAACATGTCCTATAAATACGTTTAATGCAACGTATACAGGAAACCAATAGCCGTTAAAGAAATTAACAAATTTTTGTTTTATATCCGTTGGCATTGCCTTTCTCCTGATTTATTATAACAAAATCAGGGAATAAAAAGATATTCCCTGAGCTTGCACTATTTATTTTTGTTCGGAATCGTCGACAAAATTCGCATTGCCGTAGTTACCGTAATTACCGTATCTGCCATACTTTCCGTAGTATTTGCCATACGCACCGTTAGCCTTAACGGGAACACGGTTAAGAACAGCACCGAGGATCTTACAGTTACTCTTTTCAAGCTGCTCCTTAACTCCGGTTGCAAATTTATAGCTGATCTCGTTGGCTGCAACGATAAGAATCGCTCCGTCGCAGAATGCGGAAATAACGGAAGCATCAATTACAAGACCGAGGGGAGATGCGTCAATAAGAACATAATCATATTCCTCGCGAACCTTGTGTAAAAATTCATCGAATTTGGAAGAGCCAAGAAGCTCAACGGGGTTGGGGGGAACTGCACCCGCAAAAATAACGTTCATATTCTTTATGTTTGTTTCATAAAGAACGTCATCAATGGCTGCCTGTGATGAGAGAAGCTCACTAAGTCCGAGA
Organism: Clostridia bacterium; assembly: GCA_017508405.1. Classification (GTDB taxonomy): domain Bacteria; phylum Bacillota; class Clostridia; order Oscillospirales; family CAG-272; genus RGIG2000. Next base: position 970 of record JAFVYY010000105.1, on the reverse strand, counting down.
ACGGATTCTGTGGTTTCTGTGTATCTTGTTACAAATACGGATTTTCTCAAATCGGCATCTATAAGAAGAACCTTTTTATCAGCTGAAGCAAGGGATTTTGCAAGCTCTAATGAAACCGTACTCTTTCCCTCATTGTTAAGACAGCTTGTTAAAAGTATTGTTTTTACGTCGCTTCCGCTGAAAAGAAGATTTGTACGGAGGGTTTTAAATGCTTCTCTTATGGAATATGTGAATTTGTTTCTTTCGAGAATAGTGATCTGCTTCATAATTCAAAACTCCTTCCTTAAATTTCCTTTTCAATTTCGGGGATACTTCCGAGAACGCTTAAGTTGAGATATTTTTCTACATCCTCAGGAGTCTTTATCTTGTCGTCAAAAATGAATACAAGGAAGAGCACACCGCAGGAAAGAAGAATACCTATAAGAGCGCCCAAAGCAATATTTCTTATGGCGTTAACGTTTGAAGGAGCCTCTGCAACCTTACCCGAGTCAATGCATTTAGCTTTTACTTCGTTGGTTTCAAGAATATCTACCAAGTAGTCCTCAAAGGACTCGGAAACAGCGTTAGCGATAATTGCGGAAAGCTTAGCATTTGGAGTGTTCGCCGTAACAGTCATTATACATGTGTTGGAATTTGATGAAACCTCAATGGTATCCATTATATAGTCGGCTGTGATTTCAGACAAACCGGTTACCTGTGAATAGAAATCCTTAAATGACTTTCCATCCGGTGCTGCGCATTCGGGAATTCCGTTAAGAGCGTTACTGTTAAGAAGATTTGCAATGCGCTCAAGATAGCTTATAGTAATAAATTCCTTTGCTGAAAGAGAATACTGCTTACTAAGTGTCCAGTCGATTTCAGATGAGCTTGTGGGTGTCTCACTATCGGCTTCATTTGTTATGAATACCTTTGAAGAGGATTTGTAGCTTTCCTCAACGAAAATGTTTGTGTAAAGGAAAGAAACTATAAC
>JAFVYY010000104.1 GCA_017508405.1 Clostridia bacterium | reverse complement strand
TTTAAACAGGTCCGCCTTACCGTCGGTAAGCTCTCTTTCAAGCATAGCGAATGAGGAGAAAAAGCCAAAACCGAAGCCCCAGTATCCAACGCCCTCAACGCACATTCCGTCGTCCTTATAGCTTGCGAGATAGCAGTCCATAGAATCGTGGATACGCTTCTGATTAGCGTAGTAAATATCGGGAGCCTCGTAAATCAGGACTCCTCCGACGGCACCCGTGCATACCGCAGTCCAGTTATTGTTGTGGCTCTCCCAGAAGAATTTTCTCGTCATATAGGGCTCAATAATTCTTTTGCGAAGCTCATATGTGATTCTGTCGGTTATAAGCTTTGGAAATCTGTCCTTGAAAAGATTCTTGATTTCCGCCATAGCAAAGCCTGCGGATGCTGCGAAAATGTCGATAAGTCCGGGGTCGAAATCGGCGGGGGTCTTGCCGTAATACTGCATTGTGTAATGACCGAGGGGCGCCCAGCTGTAATCATTGCAGTATGCCCACACGATACGAAGCAGATTGTTGTAATATTCCTCATTATCGGGGTAGATGAGGGACATCATGGTAGCCGACTGAAGCTGATTAAGGCTTCTTAACCACAGCCCCTTATCGTTATTGTTAAGTATCTCCTCGACGGAGTGGGGACGGGGCTCTTCTGTAAACGCCTCATCGTAGATTTCCTTTATTTCTTTTCTGTGCTGTATGTAATCGTCGCTTGTGCGTACTCTTTGCCAAAGCGCTTTATCCTTTGCAAAATCAAGCATAGTATTTCTCCTTTACAGTTTATAGTTATATGTTACCACACGGTTTTGCCCGTTGCAACATATTTAAGAAATTTATTTCTTAAATTTTGGAAATTCCCTTGTGTTTTGCTTTTATATAATGTACAATATAAAAAAACGGAGGTATGATTATGAAAACACTTTTAAAGGAAAGAAATTTACCCGCTCTTTTAAGCAGAGAGGAAATGGTTGATATAATGCAGAGAGAGGTTTACGGCTATCTTCCCGACGTGGATTTTAAAATGACAGTCAGCGAGCCTGTTACCGTGTATGACAAATACGCAATTTACACGGTGGCGCATTCATACGTTACAATGACAATAACCACGGAGTACGGCTCTCACAGCTTCCGTGTTGACAGGCTTCTTCACACCGATGGCAAGAAGCGTCCGACTATAATACTCAATAATTTTCATCCCATATACGCGTCGAGATATTTCCCCATAGAGGAGCTTACGGAAAAGGACGTTGACTTTGTAACCTGCGTTTACGAGGACGCTTGCTCCGATAACCGCGATTTTACAAACGGTCTTGCCCCCCTGCTTTTACCCAACGGACAGGACACGGATACAACCTGCGGTAAGATAGGAATCTGGGCGTGGACAAATATGCGTCTTGTGGATTACGCTCTTACCTTGCCATCTACGGACCCCGACAACATAGGCGTTATGGGTCATTCACGTCTTGGCAAAACCGCCCTTGTTACAGGTATGCTTGACACAAGAATCAAGTTCGTATTTTCAAATGCGGCAGGCTGCTCGGGTGATAGCCTTTGCATAGGAAATTCGGGACACGAAAGAGGCAGTGACAAATTTGCCACGGGAGAGCTTATTTCCGATATCACAACAACCTTCCCGTTTTGGTTCTGCAAGAACTACTCTAAGTACGCTGAAAGAAACGTATCGGATATCTTTGACCAGCATTATCTTCTGGGCTCGATAGCTCCGAGATACGTGCTTATCGGCTCCTGCAGCGAGGACCATTGGGCGGATCCCTTATCACAGCAGCTTTGCGTTCTTGCGGCGTCCGAGGCTTGGGATAGAGAAGGACTTTGCGGCTTACAGGAGTATGACAAGATTGTAGAGCCCGGCGAGGCTTTACTTGATGGCCACGTGGGATTCTTTAAAATAAAGAATGTTCATTATCTTTCAAGACATTGCTACAAGAGATTTATCGAATTTATAGAAAAGCATAAATAAAACAGGTAAAAACGGTTACGTACCGCAAATTTTACGTCATTTTCTTCTTGGAGGAATTTATGAAATTAGCAATAGGCGGCGACATTTGTATAATGAGCGATTGCTGCGAGGCATTTTCAAGGGGTGACGGAAGCGCCTCGTTTAATGACGTGCGCAGCGTTCTTGAATCTGCTGACTTTTCCTTAATAAATCTTGAATGCGCCATTACGGAAAGCGAAAAACCGATTAAAAAGATAGGCCCTAATCTCAAGGCTCCCCTCGGTACGGGTCTTTCGTTAAAAAAGGCGGGTATTACCCACGTATCCCTATCAAACAATCATATATTCGATTTCGGCATCGAGGGAGCTTTGGATACCTTAAGAATACTTGATGAAAACGGAATAATCCACACGGGATTCGGCAAAAACGAGGCTGACGCAAGACGTGACCTTGTCATAACCGACGGAAAAATCAAGGTCAGCGTTATATCCGTGTGCGAGCATGAATATTCCTATGCGCTTCAAAACAGGATGGGCGCAAGGGAATACGATCCCTACGATACTATGGACGATATTGCGAATGCTAAAAAAATCTCCGACTACGTGGTCGTTTTATACCACGGAGGAAAGGAAAACTGTCAGTATCCGTCAAAAAGACTTTTGAAGCTTTGTCGCTCCATGGTTAAGCATGGCGCAGACGTTGTTCTTTGTCAGCACAGCCATTGTATCGGCTGCTACGAAAAATATGAAAACGGACATATTCTTTACGGACAGGGGAATTTCCACTTTGTCCACGAGGAGTGGGCAGGCGAGGGATATGAAAGAGAAATGTGGAACACGGGTCTTATCGTATATCTTGATTTCTCCCATACCTGTAATTTCAGTCTTATTCCCACAGAGGTATACGGAAACGGAATAAGACTCGTAAAGGGCGAAAAAAAGGAAAAGCTGCTCAGTGAGCTTATGGAAAGAAGTACCTGCCTGACGGATGGCACGTACCTGAAAAAATTTGCGGATTTTTGCAAAAGCGTAGAGGGAGTGTACAGATTTATCCCCGATGAAATTAAGGAGAGCTTTGCTCATTACATCGATTGCGAAGCCCATACGGACGTATGGCGTGAGCTGTACAAAACGTGGAATCATATAAACGAGGTATAGCTTGAAATGAAGGCTCTTGATTTAACAAAGGGTTCGGTATTAAAGACGCTTATCATATATTCAATACCCTTGATTGCCACAAACGTGGCTCAGCTTTTGTTCCATGCAACCGACGTGTGGGTGCTTGGTATGATGGCTGATGACGGAGCCGTTGCGGCGGTTGGCGCCTGCGGCTCGCTTATATCTCTCTTTATAAGCGTTTTTACGGGACTCGCAACGGGTATCAACATCCTTATTGCAAGGCGTGTCGGAGCAAAGGACGTGGACGGCGCAAGACGTGCAACGGGCACGGGTCTTTTGATCGGCTTTACATCGGGTGTTATACTTATGATAGTAGCGTTGATAGGTGCTAAGGAGTTTCTTATCCTTATGAATTGCCAGCCCGACGTGCTTGATATGGCTACAACCTATATGAAGGTGTATTTTATGGGTATGCCCATAATCATGCTTTACAATTTCGTTGCCGCAATACTTCGCTCCGTGGGTGACAGTATGCGTCCCATGATATACATGTTCGTTGCGGGAATACTTAACGTGGCTTTGAACGTGTTCTTCATCGGCGCTTTGGATATGACCGTTGAGGGCGTTGCATTGGCGACGGTTATTTCAAACGTGATTTCCCTTACTCTCGCCCTTGTAACTCTTTTTAAGAACAAGGAGTACTGCAGGGTTGAAATAAAAAATCTCCGCATAAGAAGGTATGAGCTTTGGGAAACGGTGCGTATAGGAGTACCTGCGTGTCTTGGAGCCATATGCTTCTATGCGGCTAATATAGTCGTTACGTCAGCCGTAAACGCTCTCAGCAAGGATGCTATGACGGCAAACGCCATATCGGGACAGTTTGACGGAATCATATACAGCGTCGGTATGTCCGTTGCGTTAGGCTGCATGGCAATGGTGGGACAGTCCTACGGAGCGGGAGATTTTACAAGAGTTCGAAGGTCCGTGCTGACGGGTATATGCTCCGCAACGGTGATAAGCCTTTTGCTTGGAGCAATATTTGTCCTGTTGGCAGAGCCGATGCTCGGTATAATGACCGAAAGCGACAGCGTAATAAGACTTGCAAAATCGAAGATGACGCTTCTTTGCCTTACATATTTTTTAACAAGCATTATGGAGTGCTTTTCATTCTCGTTAAGGGCGCTTCACAGATCAACGAGCGTAACGTCCGTATGCTTTATATGCGGATTCCTTGTTAGAGCCGGCTGGATATGGCTTGCAGTACCGTATAATCCCACTCTTGCAATGATTTTCGTATCATACCCCGTAAGCGCTTTTTCTGCCATACTTTTTTACATAGGAATTTACATTTACACTCTAAAGGGTCTTAAGTCCCTGAAAAGGGCTGATGCCTGACGAAAGGAAATATATGGAGAATTTTTTTAAGGTGAATACGAGTCCTTGCAACGGTCTCAGGCTTGATGAAAGCCGGCAGGGAAGCGTGTGCCGTTTCACAATTACAAATGAATCTGACCGTCCGCAGAGAATAGGAGATATAACTCTTCTTTCTGCGAAAATGATGTTTACACCCGATACTGAATTTTACGGAGAGGGCTACAATATGCTTTCTCAGTATGGGGGAACCATCACGGATTTCAGGCTTCTCGGTTCATTCAGCGATTACGACCATTACAAGCTTCCGAGACCCGAGGGGATGAATCAGGTATACAATATGGCTGTGTTCTATCCTAAGGGAGAATCCCCATTGCTTATCGGATTTTCATCCTGCAGAAGATTCAACGGTTGGATTCGCTTTAATACCGAGGTTCTGGAAATTGCTTTGAATTGCGAAAATATACTAATCGGCGCAGGGGAAACGTTCGAGCTTGAGGAAATATTTATTGAGCGAGGCGACAGAAATACTCTTCTTAACAATTTTGCAAGGGCTATTTCAGTAAATCACCCCAAGAAGGATTTCAAAAAGATACCCACGGGCTGGTGCTCATGGCTCGTTTACGGCCCTAATATCACAGCAAAGAACATATATGATAATCTCGACGCCATAAAGGAAAACGGTCTTGACCTCGAATACATACAGATAGACGACGGATATCAGGCGCATTGGGGAGACTGGTTTGATTTTACAGATAAATTCGAGGGCGGTGTTAAGCAGGTTTGCCTTGACATTAAGGCAAAGGGCTTTGAGCCCGCAATATGGGTAGCTCCCTTCGTTGCGGAAAGGGATTCCGCTCTGTTTAAGAATCATCCCGACTGGTTTGTAAGGGACGAAAACGGAGAGCCCTTAGCATCGGATAAGGTCACCTTTGGCGGTTGGAGATGCGCCCCCTGGTATATTCTCGACACCACAAATCCAAAGGCTCTCGATTACATAAAAACCGTATTCAGCGTAATGCGTAACGAGTGGCAGATAAAGTATTTCAAGCTCGACGCTATTGTGTGGGAGGCTTTACCCTTTGGAGTCAGATATGACGGTACAAAAACCTCTGTTGAGGCCTTTAAAATGGGTATGGATGCAATAAACGAGGGGGCTGGGGACGACAGCTTCATCCTCGGCGGCAACTCTCCCATGTGGCCGTCAATAGGACACGTTAACGGAATGAGGGTTACAAACGATAACTGCAGAACCTTCTGGCATTTTTCTCAGCTCGCAAGAGAATGCTTTAACAGAAACTGGCAGCATAACAGACTTTGGATAAATGATCCCGATACGGTACTTTTACAGAATGAGATAATAAGGATAGTCGGTCCCGACGGCAGCGTAAGCTACGGAGAGGGTAAAATAACCGATGACGAATTTGCATTTAACGCAGCATATACGCTGGCATCCGGCGGAATGACCCTTTCGGGAGATGACGTATCAAGGCTTACTCCCAAAAATATGGATATTCTAAGAAGACTTTTGCCTCCAACGGGTGTTGCGGCAGAGTTTGAGACTAAGGACTTCACCCTTGGCAGAGCAGTGCTTGACGAGGACAGGGAAATCATTTACGCCTTTAACTTCGAAAATACGGAAAAGGACGTTTCCGCAAGAATAGATAAGCGCTGCAGGATATACGATATAATTGAGGATAAGGAGCTTGGCGTTTGCGAGGATGAAATATGCATCCGAGGATTAAGGCCTCATCACGCAAAGGCACTTCTTTGTGAAAAAATCAAGTAAATGTCGGCGTTTTACTTGAAATAAACAAAAAAATGTGTTACCATATTTAAAACTATTGTTTTATAACTTTGTTTTGGTATTTTAAGGAGCTATACAATGTTCGATATCGCAAGAAATCCCGAAATCTGGGAAAAAGTAAGAAATGACGAGGCGTTTGCCCGTCACAGAAAAGAAATAAAAGAGCAGTATGACAAGGTGTTTGAGATTCCCCCGAGAGCATCAAACGCATGGGACGTTCTGGAATACGGTAAGCCCCGTAAGTACGGTGAAAGAGGACCCGAAACCTACCGTCAATTGCAGACATCGGCTCTTTTATCCCTTATTTATCCCGATAACGAGGAATATTTTAAGAGCCTTATTGAGGTTATCTGGGGCGTATGTAATGAGTATACCTGGGCGCCTCTCGGTCACTACAACAGCTATTATGACAGAACCCCCGAGGATTTTGACCCCGGTCTTATAGACATCTTTGCCGCATCCCTTGCTTTCTCCTTGGCGGAGATCAAGAGCCTTTTTAAGGACAGATTCCCCAAGCTTCTTAACGACAGGATATCCTATGAGATAAGACGACACACCATAGAGCCCTACGTTACAAGAAAATTCTTCTGGGAAAACCACGGTAACAACTGGACTGCGGTATGCGCAGGCGCTGTGGGAGGTACTCTTATGTACGAGGATCCTGAGGAGTTCAAGCGTCAGCTCCCCAGACTTGAAGCATCTATGCAGTGCTATATTGACAGCTATGACGACGACGGAATGTGCGTTGAGGGTACGGCGTACTGGGGCTTCGGCTTCGGCTTCTTCGCAGTTTACGCAACTCTTCTTCGTGAATTTTCTAACGGAAAATACGACTGGCTTAAGAATGACAAGATTAAGGCAATTTCTCAGTTTATTCAGAAAATGCATCTTCAGCCCAACATCCTCGCTATGTTCAGCGATGTGAACGCAAGAGAGGGATACTGGGTAGGTCTTCCCCATATGCTTAAGACTGTTTACGGTGACGCTATTGAAAAGCTTCCTACGGAGCAGGCAACGATTGTTGCATACTGCCACTGGGCGTTTGCGGCTCGTTCAACAGTATATTACAACCCCGATTTTACTACCGACGTTCTTGCAGACGGAGTTTATTCCGCTCCTGTTACAAATTATTTTATAAAGAGAACTAAAAACTACGGTCTTGCCTTCAAGGGCGGTAATCAGTGGGAGAGCCACAATCATCAGGACGTAGGCTCATTCATCCTTGCAAGAAATAATAAGCAGGTATTCTGCGATTTCGGATACATAGGCCCCGGACATTGGCCCGGATATCAGAGCGATAGAAGAAACGAGTATTTCCAGCCCTCGTCATTCTCCCATAACGTTCCTTATTTCAACGGTAAGGGTCAGGGCGGTGACTGTCAGGATAAGGCAAGAGCTGTCTATAACGAAAATGACGGCACCGTTTATATGGACTTTACCCTCGGCTACGGAAAGAATGACCATCCCACCCTTAAAAAGGCGGAAAGAACGCTTACGCCCCTCGAAGACAGAATCGACATTTACGATAAATATGAATTTAGCGATGATGCCGTAATTACAGAACGCTTTGTTACTACTATCAAGCCTGTAATCGACGGAGACAGCGTAGTTCTTGAGGATGTTCGCTTTGTATGTCACGGCGGAGCTTCCCTTAACGTAGTGGAGCAGCCCTACGTAGATCAGCTTCCCGACGAAAACGGAAATTATAATAAGATATGTTACCTCCTCGACTATACTCTTAACAAGGGAGTTACCGAGTTTAAGGCAACCGTTGACTTTACAAAATAAACTATAGCGAGGCGGAAGTATTCTCCGACCTCGCTATGCTTTTTTAGAAATACTTTAGAATAAAATGATATGAGAGGATAGCATGAAACGCATACTGTCAATTACACTGTTACTTATTATGCCGATTACAAAGCCCCCATTTATTACCTTGCCGACGGAGCGACAGAGTGGATTGAGCTATCCCACGGAGGCGATGGATGCCTTCTGTTTTGACGATATAAGACTTGTTGAGGATTATAAGGCGATTACAGAGTGATTGGATTTTCATTGTCAATTAAATT
>JAFVYY010000103.1 GCA_017508405.1 Clostridia bacterium | reverse complement strand
CCGACAGTGTAACGTACATAGGGAAAAGCGCTTTTGAATCTTGTATAAATCTGACAAAGGTAAATCTTCCTGACGGGATAACCGCAATAAAAATGAGCGCATTTATGCATTGCAAAAGCTTAGCAGAGATAAAGCTTCCAAAGGGTATAACCCGCATAGAAAATTATACATTTTCCGGATGCGAAAGACTTGTTTCTGTTGAAATCCCTAACGGTCTTACGTACATTGGATTATGCGCATTTATGAATTGCGAAAACCTTGGAGCAATAGAAATTCCCGATACCGTTACTCAAATTGGTCAAAAAGCATTTTGGTATTGTGACAGGCTTAAATCGGTTAAGCTTTCGAAAAACATTACTGTTATTGAAGAAAACTTGTTCTCTAATTGTGCAAACCTTGAATCAATTGAAATTCCCGATGGTGTTACCAGCATGGAGGAAGACGCATTTTCTTACTGTCAAAGCTTGACGGAAATTTATATTCCTGCATCCGTAACCGACATATTTGTTGATTTTGGAGGAGCCTTTAGCGGATGTACAAGTGTTAAGGAATATATAGTCGCAGCCGATAATCCAAATTACAAATCCGTTAACGGTATCTTATATAGTAAAAGTGGTGACATCTTGATAAGATATCCCAGCGCTAAGACTGATAAAAGCTACGTTACACCCGAAGGGGTTACGAACATTGCTGACGGAGCATTTTTTGGCAGTGCATATCTTGAATCCATCATATTACCTGACGATTTAGAGGTTATAGGACAAAGTACATTTTACGAATGCTATAAGCTTCAGGAAATAAATATCCCAGGTAAGCTGAGGAGTATAGGAGGAAATGCATTCAGAAGCTGCATTTCTCTTACAAGCGTAGTAATTCCCTCAAGTGTAACAAGTATAGGTAGCTCTGCGTTTTACGGATGCAGCTCTCTTACCGTACTTTGTAAATCTCCAAGCAAGCCTCGAGGCTGGATTATCGGATGGGTAGAGGAAGACACCAAAGTTGTGTGGAATTACTGATAGATAAAAGTATTCAAGATTTAGCCACAAGGAGGAAAGGATATGAAAAAACTAATATTTTCAATTTTAATAGTGCTTTTGTGCATATCCTCTTTAGCGCTGATTTCCTGTGGCGGATGTCCTTAGATAAAAATAAGGGAACTGATAATTTGTCAGCCCCCTTATTTGCTTGAATATATGATTGTAATTCAATAATAATCAAAAATCACCGACACAGTGTCGGTGATTTTTGATTTATCTGTTACATTTTAAAGGTAAGCTTAAATTCGGTCTGACCCTTAGGAAGCGCATATTCGATGATATAAACGTAGTGAAGCTCGCCCTTATGGGATTTTACCTGTCTTTCGGTGATTACAGGAGAGATGTTATCGGCTTGAATAAGCGCAACGTCGTCAATTACAGCCACGCCGTCTACGATTTTGGGCTTTATAACGGATATAAAGCGCTCTGTAACCTGTGATTCGTCTGTAAAGACGTAGGAATCCGTAAGCTTTATTTCACAATCGTAAAATTCAAAGGAACGCACAAGGCTCTTTAAATTATCCATACGGTATGCGGGCGCAATGTCCATAGAGGCAACGGAGCTGCGTTCGTCATAGCTTACGTGTACGTCATCAACTCCTCTGTGGCTCTGCAGCTCTCCGTTTATTATAGGCAAATTATGGCTTTTTGCCGAGGGGTGGAAAAAGGTATATCTTTTATCAAAATGATATCCGTCCTCGTAGGGTCCTGCTCCGATATCACATATTATCTGCTTATCGTTTCTCGCAATTATAAAATTACCTACGTCAACGTGATTGTGGCTTTCCGCATTGCTTCCGCCCTTACAGGTGAAGCCGTAGCCCCTCATTCTCTTGATAAGATAATTTGATTCGGGCACACAGTACGTAACGTCGTTTCTTATTTCGTCTGTGATATAGTCAGGATTGAAATATATTACGGAACGGAGAAGGAAATTAAGGTGGGTATTATCCTTAACTATTGCAAGGTCACGGGAGAGCTTTTCTATTTCGTCACCGTAAACGGAGCGGAGCATATGGGGAAGATAGAAGAAATAATTCTGCTTTATACTGCAGTCACCATAGGTGAGAAGAACTGTTTTCTGTAAAAAGGTTTTCTGGAGAAATTTTGCTATTTCCTTTACCTTGGGATTTTTAAACAGGTCCGCCTTACCGTCGGTAAGCTCTCTTTCAAGCATAGCGAATGAGGAGAAAAAGCCAAAGCCGAAGCCCAGTATCCAACGCCCTCAACACACATTCCGTCGTCCTTATAGCTTGCGAGAAGCAGTCCATAGAATCGTGGATACGCTTCTGATTAGCGTAGTAAATATCGGGAGCCTCGTAAATCAGAACTCCTCCGACTGCGCCCGTGCATACCGCAGTCCAGTTATTGTTGTGGCTCTCCCAGAAGAATTTTCTCGTCATATAGGGCTCAATAATTCTTTT
>JAFVYY010000013.1 GCA_017508405.1 Clostridia bacterium | reverse complement strand
GGTCGGTGCTGCTTTGAAGCACCCTGAGAATGGGAGAAAGTAGTGCCCAATAGCGATATACTCGCCTTGCTCGTGCGATATATTTGCTTCGCAAATGCGATATATCCTCGCCTTGCTCGGATGCGATATGATAAAAATCTCGTTTCCGTCAGGAAACATATCGAGTACGAAGTACATATCGAGTCCCAACGGAACATATCGAAAATCTCGTCAGAGATTTATATCGATGCAAAGCAATAAAGTCGCTTTGCTTTATCTATCCTGAAGTGCTACAATACCGGGAAGGTCCTTACCTTCAAGGAATTCAAGGCTTGCGCCACCACCTGTGGAGATGTGGCTCATCTTATCGCCAAGACCTGCCTGGTTAACTGCTGCAACGCTGTCGCCACCGCCGATTACTGTTGTAGCATCGATCTCGGCAAGAACCTGTGCAATAGCATTTGTACCCTTTGCGAAGTTTTCCATTTCGAATACGCCCATAGGTCCGTTCCATACAACTGTCTTTGCGTTCTTAACTGCATCGGAGAAGAGTTCGATTGTCTTGGGACCGATGTCAAGTCCCTGCCAGCCTGCTTCGATTCCGCCTTCGGGAACGATTTTGCTTTCTGCATCGTTAGCAAATTCCTTTGCAACTACTGTATCGATGGGAAGAAGGAGCTTAACGCCTGCTTCTTCAGCCTTAGCCATCATTTCCTTGCAGTAGTCAACCTTTTCAATAAGGTTTTCAATTACGCCGATCTTATCGGAAACCTTAGCGCCGCCGAGAATAGCAACGAAGGGACGAGCGGGATCAGCAAGAGCCTTACCCATAATACCGATTTCCTTCTGAATGAGGTAACCGCAAACTGCGGGACGGTAGTCAGCAACACCCGCTGTTGTAGCGTGAGCACGGTGAGCTGTACCGAAAGCATCGTTTACGTAGATATCGCAGTACTCTGCAAGCTCCTTAGCAAACTCAGGGTTGTTCTTTGTTTCTCTTGCATCGAAACGAACGTTTTCAAGAAGAACAGCCTCGCCGTCCTTAAGAGCGGCAACCTTAGCCTTAGCATCAGCGCCTACGATGTCCTCAGCAAATGTAACCTTACCGTCAAGAAGCTCATTGAGTCTGTCTGCAACGGGCTTAAGTGTAAGCTTCTTCTTGTCGTCCTTAAGAGCCTTAGCCAAGAACTCTGCCTTAGCTGCAGCCTGCTGCTCTGCAGGAAGCTCCTCTACCTTCTTCTTTTCCTTCTTTGTAAGACCGAAGCCCTCTGTAAAGATGCTGTGGGGCTTACCCATATGGGAGCAAAGGATAACCTTAGCACCGTTATCGAGAAGGTACTTGATTGTGGGGAGAGCGCCGATAATTCTCTTATCGCTTGTGATAACGCCATCCTTAAGGGGAACGTTAAAATCGCATCTTACAAGAACTTTCTTGCCTGCAACGCTAACGTCTTCAATGGTTTTCTTGTTGTAAGTCATAGTTTGTTTCTCCTATTTTTTATTTTTTCACATATAATATAGCACATTTTTGCTGTTTTGACAACAGTTTTTTACATTTTTCATATATTTATTTTGATAATAGAGTATATGAATAAGAACATACCGAATACGATTCTGTACCATCCAAAGCCCTCGAAGCTATGCTTCTTAACAAATGCCATAAGCAACCTTATAACGAAGAAGGAAACGAGGAAGGATGTAAGCGAGCCCACTATCAGGAACCATATATCCGTAGCTGTGAGGCTTAAGCCCTCAAGAAGGAAATCAAGGGTTTCAAGAGCGGATGCGCCAAGCATAACGGGTATAGCAAGGAAGAATGAAAATTCCGCCGCTGCAGTTCTTGAAACGCCTACCGTCGATGCGCCGAGAATGGTAGAGCCCGAGCGTGACGTTCCGGGTACTACGGAAAGGGTCTGGAAGCAGCCGATCTTAATGGCTGTCTTTACGTCGATATCGTAAACCGTTTCGTATTTGAATTTTTTGTTCTTGTTTATTCTCTCAATTACGATGAAGAGGACACCGTATACGACAAGGGCAACGGAAATTATAATAAGCTCGATATACTGATTATCGCCGATTATCTTCTCTAGTATAAGCTTATCTATAATTATTCCGAGAATTGCTGTGGGAACAACGGCAATTATAACGTAGAACCAAAGCTTCCACGTTTTCTTTTTCTGCTCGTCAAGCTTGTTTTTCGACCACGGATTAAGCTTATCAAAGAAAAGTATTATAACCGCAATTATGGATGCAAGCTGAGCTACCACAAGGAACAGATCCCAGCATCCCTGGCTTACGCCAGGACTTACAAATTCCTTGGCGATTATCATATGACCTGTGCTTGATACGGGAAGCCATTCCGTAATTCCCTGCACTATTCCTATAAGAATCGCCTTTAAAACTTCAATAACCAAAACTTCAATATACGTTTCCATAACATCACCTTTCTGCCGAGCGCAGTATGTCTCCCGGCTTTACGTCAAAGGGAACCTTAAGTCTGAAAAGCATAAACGGATGAGGCGCCGACTCAATAGGATTACCGTTTTCGTCAGTCATATCATCGGCAAGGAAGCCGCGCCCGCATTTGCCGGGTGTAATAAGCTCCACGCTTTCACCTCTGATAAGCTTGTTTTTTTGCATAAACGTAGCGTATCCGTCTGCATCCTTTTCGGTTTTAGCGACACAGAGATAGGCTTTTTCACGTAAATATCCGTTTTGAGTCACTGTCTGAGGATTCTTCATAGGGTCATCAAAATAAAATCCTGTTGCGTATTCTCTGTGGCTTACGCTTTCAAGCTCACGGAGCCACGCTTCATTGAATTTATATGATATGGGGTCCTTAATATATTCATCTATAGCCATTCTGTACGTGTTTGCGCAAATGGACGTATAGTATGCGCTCTTCATTCTGCCCTCTATTTTGAAGCTGTCGATTCCGCTTTCCATAAGCTCGGGAATATGCTCTATCATACACATATCCTTTGAGGACATTACGTATGAGCCCTCCTTATATTCTTCAAGGGACAGAGCATCCTCCGGACGCTTTTCCTCTGCAAAGACAATGGGACTTGCATTATTATAGTTCCATCTGCATGGCTGTGCGCAAGCGCCTCGGTTTGCATCTCTGCCTGTGTAATAGTTGGACAAAAGACATCTTCCGCTGTATGAAATACACATGGAGCCGTGTATAAAGCATTCAAGCTCCAGCTCCTTTGGAGTATTTCTTCTTATCTCGTTTATTTCCTTAAGAGAAAGCTCACGGGCAAGAACGACACGCTTAGCGCCCAAATTATACCACGCCGTTGCCGCAGCGGCTGATACAATGCTTGCCTGTGTGGATACGTGTATCTCCATATTAGGAATAAGCTCTTTTGCAAGAAGGAATACGCCAAGGTCGGCAATTATCAGCGCATCAACACCGATTTGGTCAAATTTTTTAAGATACGTACCGAGAATTTCATACTCCTTGGTATGGGGCATTGTGTTTACGGTAACGTAAATTTTAACGTTTCTTTCATGGGCATACTTAACGGCATCGGAAAGCTCATCAAGTGTGAAATTGTCGGCGGCGGCGCGCATACCAAACATATCGGATGCAAGATAGACCGCATCTGCGCCGTACAGTATTGCGGACTTCATTTTTTCAAAATTGCCCGCAGGACATAAAAGCTCTTTCATTTTTTCAACCTCTTATTGCTTCAATAAAGCAAATCTTCTCTCGCCGCCACGGTGAAAATACGTATGGATTCCAAAGCATGCGGCGCCGTTTATCAAGGTAACGATAAGCGCTCCCAGTGCGAAGCTTATAAATGACATAAGAAGCGCAACTCCGACCATAAGTGAGCACCATATCATACCGCCGAACATTGCGCCGAATATGGCAAAGCCCTGCTTCAATGCAACGTTTTCGTTCTGCCAGTCAAATTTCGGGAAGCACAAGCCAAGGAACATACCGAAATACGCGCCGAATACCACAAGAGCGCTCGTAGCAATAATTATGGCTGCCGTATCAAGAACGGATAAGCCGAGGGCTACGCCGAGTATAATGCAGGAAACTATGCAGGCAGGCAATGAAATTATGATGTGGCAGCATACCTTTGCAAGAAGAACGCTGTGGGGATGAACCGGTAAGGACTGTAATATCCAAAGATTTTTATCCTCCAAGGAAATGGACGGAGCCGATATCATAATCATTGACGAGCCGAATGCAACTACGCCAAAGCCTATTAACGGAAGAATAAAGTCCATACCTGTGTCGATAATATCCTGCTTGATGGGTACTACTGTAACACATATCATTATTGTAAATATGATAACCATAAGGATTCCCATACCCTCGTTAAGGATATAGGCGGAGGACGTAGCGAATCTCTTCATTTCCTTTTTCACAAGGGTCATAAACATTCCGCTTACCTTCTCGTTCTTTTCCTTATACTTAACTCTTACGCTTCCCTTCTTCGTGGTAAGGATCTTGATAAAGCTTCTGTTAAGAAGCAGGTAAGCAAGAATTGCGGGAGCGATACAGCACAAAAGGAACAGAAGGAATGGTACTGCCTCTCCGTAGGTCATAGCCCTTGCGCCCCATCCGATAACCGGAGCGTTTTTAAAGCCTGACAAATCAACAGTCACAATATCAGATTCTGAGAAGGAGCCTATCATTCCCGCTCCAAACATATACGCACCGAAGAATATGGCGAAAAGAAATACCGTAACGAAGGTTTTATTCTTTATTTTGGATGCAATCAAAGAAATAAGCCACGCAAGCAATGACGATACGGACAGCGTAAGGAATGGAACTAAAATAAATACAAGTAAAGTAAATATAAAGCCCATAAGGGTAAAGCCGGTAAATATTGCGAAGCATATAATAGCGGGTACGAGAACGATGGACTCCAGAAGATAGTTGATTATAAGCAGAAATACAAGTCTTGAAATGAAGATGTATTTCGGCGGAATAGGCATTGAAATAAGAAGTTCGTTATCCTTCGAGTCGAAAATTTGGGTTTTCGTTGGAAAAATGCTTCCGAAAAGCGTAAGGGTAAGGGTTATAAGCAAAGCGAGAGCAAGAGGGAAAAATTCGTTTTCCGTGCCTGCCAACGCAAGGTTCATGCTAATAAACAATGCCGCCATCGCAAAGGTAACGTACAGACCGAGAAATGCAAACAGTATAGTCATACCTATTTTTCCACCGGTGGTTCTGTTCTTACCCTTTTTACCCTGTGTCATGGATGCAAAGAACATTTGAAATCGGGTTTTTAAAAGTAATTTAAACATTTGTATCCTCCAACTCAAGGAATACGCTCTCCAAGGATTCGTCTCCCTTGATTTCATCCATAGAGCCGCTTCTTATAAGCTTTCCGTTTTTGATAATAGCAAGCTTATCACAAATCTTTTCTGCCACGTCAAGAACGTGAGTGGAGAAAAATATTGCTCCGCCGTTATCGCAAATACGCTTCATTTCTTCCTTTAACAAGAAGGTTGCCTTAGGGTCAAGTCCAACAAAGGGCTCATCCATTATAAGCACCTTGGGCTCGTGAATGAGAGCGGAGATTATAGCAAGCTTCTGCTTCATACCGTGGGAATAGGATGAAATGGGCTGACCGAGATCCTTTGTAATATCAAACATTTCACCGTATTTTTTAATTCTTTCGAATCTGTCCTCTCTGCTTACTCCGAATATGTTCGCAATAAAATTAAGATACTTTATACCGGACATAAAATCGTAAAGATCGGGGTTGTCGGGGAGATATGCAATCTTTCTTTTACATTCAATGGGATTATCCTTTATAGACACGCCGTCCACGTAAATTGCGCCCTCATCAAAATCAAGAAGTCCGCAAATTGATTTAATAGTGGTGGTTTTGCCTGCTCCGTTATGTCCGATAAAGGCGTACATTTCTCCTGCTCCTATATGAAGAGTAAGGTTATCCACAGCCTTCTTCTGTCCGTAAGTTTTTGTAAGGTTTCTTATATCAATCATAAGCGCCTCCGATAATAATCAATAATACTTTATTATATTTTATCACATTTGATATTTAAAGTCAATATTTATAAATATACAAAAAGACGCCTCCGAAGAAGCGTCTTTTGTATTATGTTTTAGAAATTACTTGTAAAGCTCTGTAAACTTTGTAAGTCTTTCGTACTTAGCCTTTGCAACCTCTTCTGCCTTAGCAAAGAGCTCGTTAGCACGCTCGGGGTTGGATGCAGCGAGACGGCTGTAACGGTTTTCGCTCTTGATAAAGTCGATGTAGGAAGCTGTGGGAGCCTTGGAGTCAAGTGAGAAGGGATTCTTGCCCTCTGCCTTGAGTGCAGGATTGTATCTGAACATCTGCCAGTAGCCTGCTTCAACCGCTCTCTTCATTTCGAGCTGGCAATTCTGCATTGTGCCCTTGATACCGTGCATTTCGCAGGGTGCGTAGCCGATAATGATAGAAGGTCCGTTGTAAGCCTCAGCCTCTGTAAGAGCCTTGAGGAGCTGGTTCATATCAGCGCCCATTGCAACCTGTGCAACGTATACGTAGCCGTAGGACATAGCAATTTCAGCAAGGTTCTTCTTACCGATTGCCTTACCTGCTGCTGCGAACTGAGCAACCTGACCGATGTTGGAAGCCTTAGAAGCCTGTCCACCTGTGTTGGAGTAAACCTCAGTATCGAATACCATGATGTTTACATCCTCACCGGAAGCGATTACGTGGTCGAGACCGCCGAAGCCGATATCGTATGCCCAACCGTCGCCACCGAAGATCCATACGGACTTCTTGGAGAGGTAATTCTTTTCAGAGAGAACCTCCTTAGCTGTGGGGCAACCTGCCTCTGCAGCCTTTTCAAGCTCTACGATAAGAGCCTTTGTAGCTGCTTCGTTAGCCTTGCCGTTATCCTTAGTATCAAGGTAAGCCTTAGCTGCTGCCTTGAATTCGTCGGAAGCCTTGTCGCTCTCTGCCATTTCAGCAATCTTTTCGATCATACGGTTACGGATTGTCTTCTGGCCGAGGTACATACCAAGACCGTGCTCTGCGTTATCCTCAAAGAGGGAGTTAGCCCATGCGGGACCGCGGCCGGACTTGTTGTTTACTGTGTAAGGAGTTGCGGGAGCAGAACCACCCCAAATGGATGAGCATCCTGTTGCGTTGGAGATGTACATTCTCTCACCGAAGAGCTGTGTGATAAGACGAGCATAGGATGTTTCAGCACAGCCTGCGCAAGAGCCGGAGAACTCAAGGAGGGGCTGCTTGAACTGGCTGCCCTTAACTGTAGCGTTGATGAGCTCTTCCTTCTCGGAAACGTTTTCAACAGCGTAATCCCAAGGAGCCTGCTGGTCTACCTGTGTCTCACGGAGAACCATCTTGATAGCCTTCTTGTCTGTGCCGTCCTTTTCAGCCTTAGCTGTTACGGGACAAGCCTTAACGCAGAGGGTACAACCCATACAGTCAGCGGGAGAAATTGCCATTGAGAACTTGTAGTTTGTCTTGATTACGGGCTTAGCTGTGAACTTTGTAGCTGCGGGAGCTGCCTCTGCCTCTGCCTCATTCATTGCGAAGGGACGGATAGCTGCGTGAGGACATACAAATGCACAGTTGTTACACTGGATACAGTTTTCAGGGATCCATTCGGGAACGTAAACTGCAACGCCTCTCTTTTCGGAAGCTGTTGAACCCTGAGGGAATGTACCGTCAACGTAATCCTCAAATGCGGAAACGGGAAGGCTGTCGCCTGCCATTGCGTTAACAGGGTTAACTACGCTGTTAACAAACTTTTCAAGGTCTGCTCTCTTGGATGTGTATGCAGCCTTGGGAGCGTCGGGAGCTACTGTTTTCCATGCTTCGGGAACTGCTACCTCAACGTAAGCGTCGGAGCCTGCGTCGATAGCGGCATAGTTGAGGTCAACGATTGCCTGACCCTTCTTGATGTAGGACTTGTATGCTGCCTTCTTCATGTACTCGATAGCCTCATCCTTAGGAAGAATGTTAGCGAGGGAGAAGAATGCGGACTGAAGAACTGTGTTCTTAACCTTTGCGTTACCGATCTTCTTTGTAGCGATCGTTGTAGCGTCGATTGTGTAGAACTTAACGTTGTTCTCAGCAATGTACTTCTTAACGTTTGCGGGAAGGTTCTCTTCGAGACCCTGTGCATCCCATGAGCAGTCAAGGAGGAATGTGCCGCCGGGCTTAATATCGCTTACCATATCGTACTTCTTCAAGTAAGAGGAGTTGTGGCAAGCTACGAAGTTAGCCTTGTTTATGTAGTAGGGGCTCTTAATGGGCTTGTCACCGAAACGAAGGTGAGAGATTGTAATACCGGATGTCTTCTTGGAGTCATACTGGAAGTATGCCTGAATGTATTTGTCGGTGTGGTCACCGATGATCTTAATGGAGTTCTTGTTAGCACCAACTGTACCGTCACCGCCAAGACCCCAGAACTTACAAGCGATTGTACCTGCAGCTGCTGTGTCGGGAGCGGGCTTTTCTTCAAGAGAAAGACCTGTTACGTCGTCAACGATACCGATTGTGAAGTTGTTCTTGGGAGCGTCAGCGCTAAGGTTCTCATATACTGCGAAGATGGACTGAGGAGGTGTATCCTTAGAACCAAGACCGTAACGGCCGCCAACAACCTTAATATCGCTTCTGCCTGTCATGGAAAGTGCTGTAACAACGTCGATGTAAAGAGGTTCGCCAAGAGAACCGGGCTCCTTAGTTCTGTCAAGAACTGCGAGCTTCTTACATGTAGCGGGAATAGCCTCAGCGAGCTTGGAAGCTACGAAGGGACGGTAAAGTCTTACCTTAACAAGACCAACCTTTTCACCTGCTGCGAGCATATAGTCGATAACCTCTTCAGCAACGTCACAAAGTGAACCCATAGCAACGATTACTCTGTCTGCATCGGGAGCGCCGTAGTAGTTGAAGAGCTTATAATCTGTACCGATCTTTTCATTTACCTTATCCATGTACTCTTCTACGATTGCGGGGAATGCATCGTAGTACTTGTTACATGCTTCTCTGTGCTGGAAGAAGATATCTCCGTTTTCAGCAGAGCCGCGGAGTACGGGATGCTCAGGGTTAATGGAGCGTGCGCGGAATGCTGCGATAGCATCCTTATCAACCATTTCCTTAAGTACGTCGTAATCCCATGTTTCGATCTTCTGGATCTCGTGAGATGTACGGAAACCGTCAAAGAAGTTAAGAACGGGAACTCTACCCTTGATAGTTGCAAGGTGAGCAACTGCACCAAGGTCCATAACCTCCTGAGGATTGGACTCAGCCATCATAGCAAAGCCTGTCTGACGGCATGCATAAACGTCGGAGTGGTCACCGAAGATGTTAAGAGCGTGTGAAGCTACACAACGAGCAGATACATGGATTACGCAAGGAAGAAGCTCACCTGCGATCTTGTACATGTTGGGGATCATCAAAAGAAGACCCTGAGATGCTGTGTAGGTTGTTGTGAGCGCACCTGCTGCAAGAGAACCGTGTACTGCACCGGCAGCACCTGCTTCAGACTGCATTTCAACGACCTTAACGGTATCACCCATTACGTTCTTAAGACCTGTTGCAGACCATGTGTCTGTAACGTCAGCCATAACAGAAGAGGGGGTGATGGGGTAAATAGCTGCTACTTCAGTAAACGCATAAGAAGCGTGAGCGGCAGCGGTATTACCGTCCATTGATAATTTTTTTCTTGTTATCATAACAAAAAACCTCCATTTATGATAAAAAATTTTATAAGCTGTGTATGGGGTTGTAAAAATCCAACCATCTTATTTTAACATTTTTTATTCAACTTTTCAATAGTTAAAGCATATTTTCTGCGCAAATTAATTAAATTTGTAAATTATATACTAATTATTCGACATTTTCAAACTCGGATAAGTCTGCATTAGACATATCTGCGGGTTTAATATTTCCTTTTACTCTCTCATAGTAAGAAATTTTTTGTCTTGCAAGGAACGTAAGAAGGCTTGAAACCGTCATACCCTCCCCCTTGGCAACTACGGAGAGCTTTCTTGCCACATCCTCCGCAAGGTATAATTTTGTACATTTATTTTTCTTCATAACATCCTCCTTAGGCTTCTACCTAAGCTATTGTATCATATTTTTGACTGTTTGTCTTGCTATTTTCGATAAATTATGATAAAATTTTATTGAAAGAAAATTTTGGGAGGCAAAAATGTTAAGCTGTACGTATAGCGCAGGCATCTACGGTATTGACGGTTATCTTGTAACGGTTGAATGTAATTCGTCAAAAAGACTGTCCTGCTTTGAAATAGTCGGTCTTCCCGACAACGCCATTAAGGAGGCCAAGGAAAGAGTCAGATCGGCTTCCATAAACTCGGGATTTACCTTTCCCGATTGCGAGCTTATTGTAAATCTCGCTCCTGCGGATATCAAGAAGGAGGGCTCTTCCTTTGATCTTGCTATTGCCCTTAACATTCTTCGCTGTGCCGGTGCGATAAATGCAGATGCTCCACTTTCTGACAGCTGCTTCATCGGAGAGCTTTCTCTGTCCGGTGCCATCCGTTCCGCACGCGGAGTTCTCTGCATGGCTATTGCCGCAAAGGATGCGGGCATGAAAAGGTTGTTCGTCCCCGTGGAAAACGTCAGGGAAGCCTCTGTAGTTAAAGGAATTGACGTATACGGTGTTAAAAATTTAAGGCAGGTTGCCGATTTTCTTAACGAAAAGATATCCATTGAAAAAGCTGTATTTACCGAAAGCGAGGAAAATACCGAATATAACGTACCTGATTTTGCCGACGTTATGGGACAGGAAAAGGCAAAAAGAGCCATGGAGATCGCAGCGGCAGGAGGTCACAACATTATTCTTATAGGTCCTCCCGGCACGGGTAAATCCATGCTTGCAAAGAGATTACCCTCTATTCTTCCCGAAATGAACTTTGATGAATCCATCGAAACCACAAAGGTTCATTCGATTTCCGGCATTTTGCCTGACGGAGTGTCGTTAATTAAGGTTCGCCCCTTCCGTTCTCCCCATCATACGATGTCAACACCAAGCCTTGTTGGCGGCGGCAGAATACCCACGCCGGGTGAAATATCATTAGCCAATAACGGCGTTCTTTTCCTTGATGAGCTGCCCGAATTCAACAAGCAGGTTACCGAATCCCTGCGTCAGCCCCTTGAGGACGGATGTATTACAATAACGAGAACTGCGGGCAAGGTTAAGTACCCATGCTCATTTATGCTTGTCTGCGCAATGAACCCTTGCCGTTGCGGATACTTCGGCCATCCCACAAAGGAATGTACCTGTAAAGAAACCGACATCAGAAAGTATCTTAAAAAGATAAGCGGTCCGTTGCTTGATAGAATAGATATACAAATAGAGGTGCCTTCTCTCACCTACGGAGAGCTTTCTCACAGACAAAGCAGCGAGCCGTCATCCGAAATTCGCAAAAGAGTAAATATGGCAAGAACCATTGCAAGGAAAAGATATGAAAACGAGATTACCGATAACGGAGTGCGTATAAACTGCAACGCTCAGCTTGAAGCAAAGCATCTTCGTAAGTACTGCGCTCTTGACGATCAGTGTAAGGCTATTATGGAAAAGGCGTTCAACAATCTCGGCTTATCCGCAAGAGGTCACGACAGGATCCTGCGTCTTGCAAGAACAATTGCCGATCTTGACGGAAGCATAGATATTAAAGTAAAGCATCTTGCCGAGGCGATCCAGCTTCGCTCCCTTGATAAGAAATATTTCAACTAACGCATAAAACAGACACTCCCCACAGCTTTTTGGCGGGGAGTGTCTTTTTTGCGCTTATTTTTCTTCCATCAATGCCTTATATCTTTTTTCGTCAATGCTTCCTGTCGCCATCATTCTTTCACTCCACATACGAAGAGAATCAACTGCCGCAGAGAGCTGCTCAAGCTCCTTTTGGATAAACACGAAATCCTCAAGCTCGCTCTCCTCCACTCTGCCGTTTCGGGCAATTTCAAGCATTCTGTCCTCCTGCTTTTCAAGGGAGTTGAGGGATGCAAGCATTTCTATGGTAATTTCCTTAAGACTTTCCATTTTAACCTCGGGTACGTATTTCATACCTATGGGACATTCGTTTGAGCAATAGTGATTGCAGAGCATGGGCTCTTTGTACGCCGACGCCATATCGCATACGTCGTAGGGGCTTATCTGAAGAATTTTTTCATTTTCTATTCTTTCGATTTTGGATGGCTCAATACCCGTAAGCTCACTTGCCTTTTCACGGCTGAGTCCCATTCTTTCTCTCGCAAGCTGGTAGAGAGTTTTGTTTTCCTTAGTTGAAATGCGTCCCATTTTAGTCCGTCCTTCCGTAATTTTTTAAAAGCCATTTTGCAACGCCGTCATTATCATTGCTGTCAATAACCGAGGTGGCATATTTTTTTAGCTCCGGGTGAGCATTTGATACAGCATAGGCTTCATCTGCTTCCTTGAACATAGCGATATCGTTTGTTCCGTCACCGAAGCAAATCACCTTGTCACATTCAAGTATTTTTTTAAGCTCCTTAATAGCTGACGCCTTGGTTGCTCGGTTAGGTAGAATTTCAAGCCAGTAGTCGCCCGAATATATATCCTTTGTATAAAGGCATTGAAATTCGTCCTTAAATTCAAGAAACAGAGGATAAAGCTTTTCGCTATCGTCTATACAAGTAAAGTAAAATACCTCGTAAGAGTCAATTTCATACACGTCTACGGGCGTTCTGCGTTCATCACGTTCTCTTTTTGACTGAAAATCCGCCATTCCCTTTGACATATTTTTTTCATCAAAGAGATATTTTTCCGCATCGCCATAAAAGGCGTGAACCATGGGATATGTACCGTTTTTTAACAAACGGTCAAGGATTTTTTGCGCATCACTTGGTGAAAATGCGTTTGAGAGTATTCTTTTTTCCTTCAGAGGGTCATAAAGAAACGTACCGTTGTAAATAACCACAGGGTCGGTAATTTTTATATTTTTCGTCAGCTTGGATGACGTATATCTGCTTCTTGCGGTAGCGTACGAGAATATCATACCTTTGTCAATGAGGGAATTAACGGCTTCCGCCGTATAGTCGGAGATCTCAATGCTTGTATTGAGCAGAGTGCCGTCAAGGTCGGTAATGTAAAGTATCTTTTTCTTCATATATCTCCCTCCCGTTAAATTATTCTACCACAATTCGGTATTGCATGTCAATAGAATATTCCCTTTGATTGAATTTCCACTAAGCTGAAAATCTTCGTGCAGGCGCACCTCCGTGTGTGCGCTATACTTACGCTTTGTTATTGACAAATTCACCGTTTTATGGTAGAATGAACATAAATCATATTTTTTTGCGCGTTTTTTTGTATATTTTTATTAATTTTAGGAAAGGAGCAACGTATGAAGAACAAGTTTTTAAAGCCACACAGTATTTTTTGCGCTTTTATAATTCTTATGTCCCTGGTTGTGCTGTCTACGTTCTTAACAAGCGCATTGTATGCAAGATATACGGTTAAGGATTCATCTTCCGATCAAGGTAACGTGGCGGTATTTCTTGTAACCACAGGCATAGACGAAGAGCATATTACGCTTGATATATACGGGAAGCCCCTTTTAGAGCTTGGCGGTGATTCTGAGATTACAACCGCTACTCTTCCTTTCCATATTTCATCCGAATCGGAAATAGCGGTAAGATACACAGTATCCGTTGACTTCGGATCTGCCCTGCCCGAATATCTTGAAATAACGCTGACCAACGGTACCCACACCGTTACGCAGGCCTGTGACGATTCAAAGAGCGTTTTTAATTTTGTCAATTTCGGAAGCATAGCTCCCTATGACGGCGTTACATTGGTTCCCGTAAATCTTGAGCTTATAATTACAGTAACGGATATGAGTCTTGTAAACACTGAGCTTGATTTACCGTCAGCAATTCTTACCGTAACGGTAGAGCAAATCGACTAAGGAGGAATCGGATGAAAAAGCCTGTAAAAAAGAAACGCATACCAACGGTATGTATAGTAATTGCGATTATTCTCCTGCTGACTATAGCCTCGGTAACGATATTCGCTAAATATTCCATAACCTGGGAAAAGGGGTTTGGAATCAAAATAACACCCAAGGTACAAGAATCCATACTCACCGGCGGAACTACCTTGAACGGAAAAATAAATGATGAAACAAAGCATATAATTTTCGGTAACAGCAATACGTACAAGAATGAAGTAAACGGACTGGAAGCCGAAAACGTCGGAGCAGATGTTAAAAAGCCTGTTTACCTTTATTACGATGCATTAACGTACACTACGTATATTCTTTCTTCAAACACCATTAAATTCAACGCTGACAGCAGCGGAGCATTCAAGGATCTTTTATCCCTTGAATCCATTGCTTTTGAAAATTACACAACGGAGATCGTAACCGATATGAGCTCTATGTTCGAGGGCTGTCCCTTACTTACCGAGCTTAATCTTACAGAATTTGACACATCAGCGGTAACCGATACAGCATCTATGTTCAAGGGCTGCGAGGGTCTTGCCACTATATATGCAAGTAATAAATTCAACACAGGCAGCGTCATTTCATCCGACAATATGTTCACAGGCTGCTACAACCTTGTCGGCGGCGAGGGAACAAGAGTTTATCCCTCGGGTGAAACGGAAACCACGCAGCCCCTTGACAAGTCCTATGCAAGAATAGACGTTCTCGGCGGAGCTGAGGGTTACTTTACAGGTATTGCGGGCGGACTTCACTACTTTGTAAGTAACATTCTTAAGGAGCAGTATTCTGGAGCGTCCTACACCGTATCGGGCTCTGAAACCTACTTCACCGTTTCAAACGGTCTTGATTCGAGCACTTATTCCATTGAGGATATAAAATACAGGGTAGAGCTTTACGTAGATAAGGATGCGGACGGCGTATTTGAAACCCTGATATCTACCGTTAATTACACCCTTGAGGGCGGTCAGCGAAGCGTACAGAGAACGGATATAACCCCTCTTACCGACGGATACGGGGTTACACACCACCGTATAAAGGCAGTAGCCACCAAGCTTACAGGCGACATTGAAATTCTTGAAGCGGAATTTAATTTAAGCTCCGTTTCCCATAACGTAGCATACAGTTATTCAGACGGTATACTCTACGTTACGTTGAATACCAACGATCAAAGCGGCGTTTTCCGTTTTGAATGGGTAAATGGAATCGGTCCTGATAATTCCGACCCGAACCTCATATTTACAGATGCGGTAGCAGGTCCATCCTCCCTCGAAACTCCCGTTTCGCTTAACCAAAACACGAAATACGACTTTATATTCTTTGTTAATTCACCGGAGCTGAGATTGCAGCTCAGCACCGATATAGAAAATGCTAATGCCATTGTAACGGTATCTAAGCCATAACAAAATGAAAGGAGAATCTATGCGTAATAAAAACATATTTGCAAGAAGAATTTTATCTGTTCTTCTCTGCGTTCTTATGCTCGTACCTCTCTTCTCCACCATTGTAATGGCGGCTGATTCCAACGATATTTTTCCTCTTTCATCCTCTAATACAGGTACGGAAGCGGTATTATCGACTCAGATAGATTACAAAAACGGTATTGAGTTTTCAATTCACAGAACTACGCAGTATTCGGGTAACAGAACCTATACTGTTAAATTTGATATTTCATCTACTCTTTCCTCTTCAGATACCACAGTAGACCGTCTTTCCGCAAAGAACGGATATTTTACCGTTAAGGAAAGCGGATGGTATCTTCTCGAGCTTTGGGGCGGTAAAGGAGCAGCAGGACAGGAGGGTATGATAGTTGCGGTTATCATTCCTGTCAGCACCGACGGAGGTCAGGGCGGACACGGTGGATACGTGTACGCAAAAATGTACCTTGAAGCGGGACAGACCGTTGTATACAGTATAGGTACAGCAGGCGCTGAAAGTGTTGTATATGAGGATGGCGGCGGTGAAAACGGCGGCGGTACCCACGGAAGCTCAGGCTCCTGTACCGTAGGCGGAGGAGGCGGATACTCAGTATTTTACGTCCTCGAAAAAGGCGAATTCAAGGAAGAATACGTAACAGATGAGGAAGTAAAGCTTCCCGAACAGATAAGAACGTCCCGATTTGTTATGATTGCGGGCGGTGGTGGCGGCGGCGGCGCAGGCGCGGGCTCTCTTTACGCTAACGGAGAGATGCCCAAGGCACCTAACGGCGGCGATGCAGGATTTTTAAGGGTCGGAAAAAGCTACTCCGTAGCTCTTCTTGGAGATGAGTATTCCGTACCGGGATACGTTTTTTCCGGTATGAACGGAGTATCCAGTGGTCAGAGCAACCAATTTGTAGGCAAAGGCGGCTCCCACGTACCCGGCGAGGACGTAAGCACAGCCTTAGGCCTTACCTCATCCACAAGTCAGCCGAACGACTGGTTTGGAACGTATAATCCCGATGCGCCCTACGGTGAGGGCGGAACAGGTAACTACCGCGGTGGCGGTGGCGGCGCAGGCTACACGGGTGGCTCAGGCGGTATTATGGGAAGCTTCATTGCTGCATCCGACGTAGGAGGTGGCGGCGGCGGTTCATCCTTTATTGCAGCAAACGTAAACGGTAAGCCCGTTGAATTTTTGAATCTTTCTTCAGATGAGAAAAAATACTTAGTAGGCTATAACCGTTCCGAAGACGATGAGGCGATTGGCGGCGCGTGTCATATTACGTTCCTTTCAAGCGAGGAAGAAAGCATAGATCTTTCATCCCTCAACAACATTACGGTAACCGGTAACATAAGCAAGTACTTTGATATTCTAAGCTATTCATATTCAAGCTATTCCAATGGCTCCGTAGGAAAAGACGGTACGCTTACTACGAAAGCGGAAAGCGACGGAAGTACTACATTTACAGCAACCGGACTTTCAATTTTCCCAAGCAGCGCATCCGGTACGGGTAATAATCAGGTCTCAACTGTCACCTTATTTATAAGAGCTAAGGACGGTTTTATCGGCGGTAATGCAGTACCTGCTGTAAGCCATAAATTTGTTACCGTTGACGGAGAGGCTGTGGAGCAAAGTACGATAAACATCAGCTTTGCTGATCCTACCTCATCAAATTCAAGCGACATAACAAATATTTTAGCCGATATCAGCACAGCTCACGATTACGTGAACGTACCTCTTGATACGGAAATGATTACCTATTCCTATACCACAAGCATAGACGGAAAAGGATATGCGATATCATCCCTCTATACCGACAGCTATGCGAGTGTAAGAGGCAGCGCTCTTCCCTCTCCCAATTATGACTTTGTTGACGCTATGGGAGAATACGCTGTATACTATGACGGAAGTCTGTATGAATCAAGCTATGCATATTCGGATGCGGAAAACCGAAAAAAGACATATGAAATAAAATACGTCGTTACACTGAAGAACGAGGCTCCCGCCTTAGTTACCGTAGGACCCGCTATGCCGTTAGAAAACGAAATTGTCGGCAAGGCTGTAATTTCCTACGTAGAGGCAAGCAAAGCGGTGCTTAACAAGCTTGAAATTTCCACATCCAAGGCTCTGACCTACAACGGCGGCACGTATTTATTCTCTACTACGGTAGATCAGAAGAGTGAAACTCTTTCCATGACCTTTGCCAACGAAAACGTAAATGGTGAGGGTATATGGGTTGCTCCCCAAACCGGTTGGTATCTTATACAGGCATGGGGCGGAAACGGCGGAGACAGCGGTTGGGTAGGACGCTCCGGTGTAAACGGTCAAACAAGCTACGTTGTCGGTCCAAATACTCCGAGCGGAAAAACCGGAACAGGTACCGGTGGAACAGGCGGATACATTTCCGGATACGTATACTTACAAAAGGACGAGGTTGTAAAATACAGATCCGGTAACGTTGGCGCAAGCAGTGATATAAATTACGGTGAAATCACCCAAAACAGTGATGGCTCCTACAAAGCCAAAACAAGCTTAACAAAAACTAATAATACGTATATTGGACATGCAGGCGTTGGACAAGGCGGAAACTATACATCTGTTTCCATCGGTCCTTCCGATAATCTTGAATACCTGCTCATTGCAGGCGGAGGCGGCGGCTCGGGAGAATCCATAGTTGCCGTAGCGCAGTATATTACACTTTTAAATTTTGCGGGAGCTATTGACGGCACTGAAGAACCGGGTGAAACAGGTGAAAACGGAGCAAAGGGTACGGCAGAATACAGCAGCTTTAATATGGCTGATATAGATGGATTATTCAACGGAAGCCCCGGCTTAACGGGAAGCGGTACAGCCAAGGCTTCTTTAATTCCTTCAACCTCGGCAACTCCGGGAGATGGCGGAGCCGCAGGCGCAAATTTCCGGCTTACGGCTATGTCTACGGGCTACGACCCGACAGGTACAGGTCATACTCTGTCTACCAATGCAAAAAAATACGGCGACTCTATATCTACAAATAAACCAAGTGATGATAAAAACGGCGCTGTTAAAATA
The DNA here is from genome assembly GCA_017508405.1 of Clostridia bacterium. GTDB lineage: Bacteria > Bacillota > Clostridia > Oscillospirales > CAG-272 > RGIG2000. The sequence goes on along the minus strand of JAFVYY010000013.1, from coordinate 7,829 downwards.
ACCCTTGTGGAAAGTGAAGAAATGATAGCTACAAACGATTCCATTACCGGAATCAGTGAAAAGCTTGCATTCTCTCAGTACTTCAATATTGACAGAATTTCCATGACGTCATCAACATCATACAGCTCCACAAGCACGGTAACAAACGATGACGGCTCTAAAACCGTGACATATAATAGCTCTACCCTCGGTAAGGTTGCTGAATTTACATACAAAATAACTCAGCACAACGAAGGTGGAGAAGCATACCAGACCGTCGAGATATACGATTGCTACTACATACCTAATGCAAAAATCGATTCTGCAAATAAGACAGCAACGTATTCATCAACCACTACCTTCAATTTCTATCTGACGCCGAAGGACGGATTTCTTGGCGGAAACGACGTACCTGTTCTTTCCTACGGAAAATTGGGCTACGGTCCGGACGAGGGCGGTGGCAGAGTTGACGAGGGCGTATATTTGGCGCATGGCGACGACTATATGCATTTGGTTGGCGATCCGCTTACCGACCTGGCAAACGTTAATATTGAATTCGATCCCCTCTCCTATTTTACAGTGGAGGATAAGACAATTGATTACGGAGACAGTATTAATGTATCTGAGCTTTACAGCTTTACTCCCCCGGAATATACGGGAAATGACGGTTGGAAGGACGATTTCGTTCAATTTGATTATCCTGAGGAAATATCTTATTCTCCCAAGGTAACCGAAATTATTCCAATCACGGTAGCAATTTCTCCTATATACAAAAATCCAAAGGCGGCTATCAATGATGCCGCGGCGTCCATACCCGTAACGCTATCAACTACCGTATACGTAAACCATCTCATTACGTACGAGCTTACAAACGCTACGGTAAACGGTCCCGATAAGATTTTAAGCGGTAACGAGCTTATTTTCACAGTTAATCCGAATCTCGGATACGCCCCCGCTAAAAAGACGGATATCTCCGTTGATATAACCTACGTAAACGGAAGCGGAGAAACGGTTACCGAATCTGTGGACTTTGATTATTCAAACAATCAGGTAAGGGTAAATGGACAGTATATTAAGGGTGAAATAAAAGTTACGGCAAAATCAAACATCCTTACCTACGTTATAAACGTAAACTACGAGCTTTATAACGAGGAAACGGGTACAATCGAAAACAAAACCTACGTTTATCCCTCCGAAAAGGATGCTGAGGGCAATTATATCGGTATAGCGGCAGGAGAGGAAGTCAATTACAGCTTTCTTGATGATTTAAGCGCTGAAATCAACACTACCCTTCCCTTGCTTGAGGGCTATAAATACGTATGGTCCTACGATACGGCTGACGGAAGCCGTCCGGATACGATGCCATCCAATAATTTCTGGATTCAGGGCGGTTACGTTAAAAAGACGTATATCATCACCATTAACTATCTATATGACGACGGTACTCCCGTTGACGGAGTTGAGTCAAAGCAAATAGAGCTTTCTCACGGAGACAGTTTCTCCATTCCATCTCCCGTAGTGCCTAAATATACGGCAAGAACACCCATAGTATCGGGTATTGCGACGGAAACGCAAACCATTGACGTGGTATATGATAAATCCTCCAATACAATTACCGTGTACTACATTATGCCAAATGGAGCTGAGCTTACCGATGGAAACGGAAATCCCATAAGATACCACGCAAATAACGTATCTGCGGGTACTTATGAAATAACGTCTCCCGAGGTAATAGGACACTCTCCGGACAGAAGCGTGCTTTCCGTTACTTCCGACGGCTTAAACGGTATTACGGAATACGTATACTATTCCCCCAACTCATATACTGTGAACTTTGAATACAGATATGAGGATACGGATTATCCCGAGCTTGACGGCGCAGACTTCTCTACTGCTACAAGTAATTTGGGATATGACAGTAAAACAGTAGAATACAATAACCTTTACAGCTATAACTCATCTATTGATTCATACGACGGATTACCTGCTCCGCAGATTGCCGGCTATACGTTCAAGGGATGGTTTACCGATACGACCTTTGAAACTCAAGTAGTTGAGGGTGATACCTTTAACCATACGGAAGACATTACTCTCTACGCTAAATGGGCACCCGCAAGCTTTACTCTTGTGGTAGAATTCCAATTCCTTTACGACTCCGCATTTCTGCCTACGGGATACGGCTCCGTTGACGAGGTCAATGCTGCGCTTCCTACGATCACATTGAAGGACATAGCATACGGCTCTGCCTACGAGGTCGACATAACGTCCTTCGTCGGATACACATCGTATAAGAACTATGCTCTCAACAATCAGATGCCCGTTATCGAAAAGCTTACGGGTACTATGCCGGCGCAGAACACAAAAATCACTATCTGCTATGAAATCAACACATACGAAATAAGCTTCCGTGACAATACGGGCGCAAATTATCTCACCTACGTTGAGTATATAAACGCAGAGGGTGAAAAGGATACGTCCGTTGCATCCACTCAGGATCTCGCATCGGACTTCAAGGTAGAATCATGGCAGACCGTATTCGTTAAACACGGTGTTTCCCCCGAATTTACAAAGAGTGAGCCAACCCATGCTACAAACGAAAGATATACATACTCCTTCAAGGATTGGAGATACGATCTTGACGGAGAGGATTACATGCAAGGCGAAACTCTACCCACGGCTACGGAATCCACAAGCTACTATGCTGTTTATACGGCAAACGAAAATATCGTATCCGTATACGAAAACGCAAAATACTCTTATTTCTCCAAAATAAGTGATGCAGTAAAATATGCGGAAAGCAAGATGACGTCCTCCGTATCACCGAAAATCACCTTCAGAAGAAATGAGGGTAATCCCAAGGTGCTTTGCCTTGACGGTGATACAATGATATTCGGGTCGGTATACAACGAAACGACCATTTGCAAGATCACCATATCATTAAACGGATTCGCTCTTAATACGACGGACGGCTCCCCGCTTATAGAAAATACCGGATATATTGATTTGACGGTTACGGGCACGGGCAGTCTTTCTGCTTCGGCTGAGCTTGATGTAACTACAGTTAAAGTACAGGGCAAGGAGTTCCGTCTTGACGGAGCTATAAGCATAAGCGCCGATTCGGAAAACGGAAACGCCACCGCCATAAGCTTTGCCGCAGTCGGCTCATACGATTATCTCTATCTTATGGCAAACAATATATCGATTACGGCAAATGCGCCAAACGGTACCGCTATAGGAATTAATATGGCTGACAAATCCTATACAAATTACGTTTCCACATCATCCTCATATACTCCGACAGTAATGACGGTTACAGGTAAGACCGCCTACGGAATATACGTTGACACGTCGTCTAACGTAACATGGTACGGTAATATGAGCGTAACGGGAGATAATGGCGCATACGGTATATTTGAGTCTAATTCCATATCTTTTTACGGATCGGTCAACGTAACCGCTAAAAGCGATAATGCCGAGGCTATCGGTATAAAGACAGTATCAGCTACGCTATCAGGAAACGCTTCGGTAAGCGTGACATCAACGGAAGGCATGGGATACGGTATTATTGTTACAGGCTCACAGCTTACGCCTACGAAAGCCGTAATATCGGTTGAAGCAAAGGATGCTGTCGGTATACTTGCGGAGAGCGGCGGAAAAGTATACTTCTCTACAAGCTCAAGCGCAATAAATATTACTCTAAACGGCTCAAATTCAGCCACAGGTATCCACATTTCCTCCGGAGCTACCCTTACAGACAGCGTTACTGCTACCGTTACAATAAGCTCAGAGGGTGACGGCACGGCATACGGAATTATAAATAAGGGTACTATAGCTTCCCTTAATATGACCCTTAACCTCACCGCACAAAACGATGCTTTCGGTATCTACCACGACGGGGGAACTGTTACTGTGGGCAGTGTTACCGCATTAACTGTTGACGCAGTATCCTCTAACGGAACGGGCTTCGGTATATACGTAAAAAGCGGTTCCTTCGGGTCTGAATCCGCATACCTTAAGAAAGGTGTCATTAGTGGCTCTGACTACGGTATTTACTGCGAGGACGGTACGATTTACGTAAGCGGAAACGATCTTTACTTCAAGGGCACAGATAAGGACTCCTCCCTCTACGGAATCGGAGTGATCATTGATACGGATTACGATGTAATAAAAGGTAACGCTCCATATGAGGAGTATTACCGACTCGCTGTTCCCCGTTCTATTACATACTACACCCATGGCGGAACTGTAATAGAAAACGTTGAGAAAATATACGTATATGAAGCTGTAAGCATTCCCTCCGATCCTGCAAAGAACGGCTACGCATTTGCGGGTTGGTATAAGGACTGCACTGACGGTGTATATACCGGAAAAACAAGTATTCCCTCTATTATGACAGATGAAGACCTTGTATTCCACGCAGACTGGACACTTCTTAAATATAACTATTACCTTGATACCACGTTTAAGGATATAACCGTAAAATTCTACAAGAATACGTCTGCGGACGATACCGAGCTGTTTGGAGAGGTTACGTTAACCCAGGATTCTCCCATACTTGTTCCGCCTGTTACAGATCCAACGTACAGAAGCGGTACTTATCTGTACATATTCTCAGGTTGGTACACTGACAGAACAATATCAAATGCTGTGTATTATGACCTTACAGGGGATATATCCGAGCTTGATACGGATTCTGACAACGTCGTTGAGCTTTATGCAGGATGGCGAAGAGCCAATAACATCTATAATGCTGACGGCTCATTCAATAAAATCGGCATAGACTCTAACATCAGCAAAAGCGATGCAAGCTACGTAGAGGGTAAATACCAGAGCAACAGTATGTATTATCAGTATTTCGTTATACCGAAGGACGGTACCTATACTATAAATACAGCCAACGTAATGCCTGACGGAGCTTCAAGCAGCTCATACTATCAGAAAAGATTTTTTATCTACACATTTAAGAATGCTGCCACAACACCAACCGCATATAACTCATCATACTATTCCACAAACTATTCCAACACAGTATCATATACTGCGAGAAACATTGGAACGTTCAAGGCCGGTGACGTTATTGCTATTGGATATTACAGACGATACCAAAACTATCCATCATACGTGTATGCATACGTAAGCAGTACAACAACAGACTTATTTGAGGAAACTGCTCCCGCATATTCCACATACGTTGATGATCCCTACGTATACGACGTTACAATGGGTGAGGTTTCACTCCCATTATACGAAGCTACCGAACCCGGACAGAAGTTTGGAGGATGGCGTCCCGACGGAAGCGAAGATTCTTTAATCAAAATCACTCCCGAAACCGTGGGTAAGTACGGATGGTCACCCGAAAACGAGCTTCTGCTCTATTCATTCTTTGAATTCAAGACCTGGTCATCGTACAGCAGTCTCGGACGTGACTTCACAAGGCTAACCGGACAGGAAAAGCTGACAATAAGAAACGATTCGTCAATTTCCGTACGCTTTACAACAAGTGATGAATGTGGCGGCGCTATATCCTTCGCCTTTGACAAGGGACTTAATGCAGGAACTATCCTCACCCTTGTTGATAATTCGGGCTCGGAGACCTACTACTATTCATACACAGTTGAAAATGACGGTTTAACAGAGATATCCTCTCAGGAATTTATTATCTGCGGCGGAAACACTCCGTTTAGCGGCATTTCAACGTCTGTAAATCTTCAGATCTGCTATCAGAATTCGCCAACAGACGTAACCGAGGAAAGCGTATCCATATTTGCGGGAGGCGCTACCCCCGAGGAAAGCATTTCCTACTACGTTATAGATGCGTCTCCGACTGTTGAAGAAAAGGAAGATATTTCCCTTAAGTATACTGAGAGAGGATCTGTAGATATTACTGTCCCTGCCCTTGACGGCAAGGGCTACAACGACAGCGACAGGCTGTTTGTTGTAATTCGTTGGGGTCAGCTTTCAATGTCGGCGGGAGCAACCTTTACCTATAACGGAAACGTTGCTGCCCTGTATACAGACGAGTTTGCAAAGCTTGAGCTTGGACTGACCGTTGCAGACGTTAAGGAGCTTGACAGTCAAATTACCGTAGAATTTCATCTCGGTAATATGATGCAGAACGAATTTGAGAATATTCCCTTTGAATTTACAGTTTACGTGTCCCCCGATACTTTCTACGGAAGCACGGTGTTTGCAAGCGATATTTATCCCGTTTCGAAGCTTACCCAGAATATAACCCTTAAGGAAACCCCTGCTCTTACGGTGGAGGATACTTCAACAAGAGAGGTTGAGCTCGGACAAAGGCTTGTAATAGAGGATATTATTCTTCAATCAAGCGAAGCTTCCACCACAGAGCCTACACCGTCGATATACGTTTGTATGCTTACGGATAACGGTCCTGCAGTAGTGGATCAATGCTTTACGCTGATCAATCCCGATTACGGAATTTCCGTAGGAGAGGACGGATTGCTATATGATGCATCAGGCGCCGGAATAATAACTGACGGTATCCTTACTCTTGTAATATCCGAAAACGCCACGGTAGGTATTTATCAGTTGAAGATAGTGCATGATGATAAGTGTATTATTGTTCCGTTTAAGGTAAATGAGCCGCCTGTTGCTGAGCAGACAACCAACTAAATAACAGGACAGATCGCTATAAGCTATGCGAATAACAACACTTTTGCAATAGCAAAACATCACTGACAAAAAAGAGAGAACATTACGGATAAACCGTTTTGTTCTCTCTTTTCTTTTTGTATGAGATTCGGGCTTTGCCCAATTATTATTTGACAGTGCTTTTCAAATTCTCCGATATGAACATAACGCTTTGTTCTCTGCTTTTTAGACGTATTTAATCGTCTATCCGGAAGCCGTATATGCCGTATCCCAAGTCGTTTTCCACAACGGATATTGTAACGTCAAATTCCTTACCGCTTATCTCAATATCAAAATCGAGCTCATATGCTGAGCCGTCAACTTCGCTTGTGTAAGCTGCATAATAAGTGCCGGAATATCCGAGAATTGTGATTCCCGACTGGAAATCAATATCATAGTTTTCTTCAACCTCATTGAAAAAGGGCTCTATATCGTCGGTAAAGGATGGATGAAGATAGGTTTTTGCCCCTTCAAAATCGCCGTCCTTTATTTCACGCAGAAACGCTATCATATCTTCCTTTGCCTTATCCTTATCCAGTCCCATACCGCAGGCTGCAAGACAGGATACCGTTAAGCAAATCACAAGGATAACTGAAATTACAGAAATAAGTCTTTTAATTTTCATAAAAAATATCACTTCCCTTCTTTATACATTCTATCATAAGCATATTAATTTGTAAAGTTAAAATTTATTAAAATATTTATAAAAACCCCTTGCATTTTATAAAAATGTATGATATACTATTCAGGTAATTAAATAGGGGTGTAGTTCAGTTGGTAGAACGGCAGTCTCCAAAACTGCATGTCCAGAGTTCGAGTCTTTGCGCCCCTGCCAAGAAAAAAGCCAAGTCGTATGACTTGGCTTTTTTCAACTAAATCCGCAGTTGGCGGAAGAAATCCACCTTTGGTGGATGAAATCGCTTCGCGATGAAATCTGCCTTGCGGCAGGAATTAGCGGCGGATTTAATTTCATCTGAAGCCGTAGGCTGAAGATTTCATCCGGGCTTGCTCGGATTTCATCGTGCGAAGCACGATTTCATTGACTATTTTGAGATTTTATGATATAATAAAATCAAGAAAGGCGGTATACACTTATGAATATTCAAAATTACAAGAATCAATTACAAGAAACTGTTATTGTTCCTATGACTGAATTTATGAACGATTATGAGGATTGCGGTTTCTCCCAAAAGGAT
>JAFVYY010000102.1 GCA_017508405.1 Clostridia bacterium | reverse complement strand
TACGGAAAAGTACAAGGATAGAGAGGATATTACGGTAGCAGATATTGAGGAGTGCTTTGCTCAGGTGGAGGCGCTTAAGGATGCGGGTAAGCTCTTTACCCCCGATTCCTTTGAGCCCATTGCGGGCAAGCTTAAGGAAAAGACCTCGGGTGTGGTTAAGGCGCTTTGCTTACATATTGCCCATACCTGTAATCTTAACTGCTCCTATTGCTTTGCTTCACAGGGCAAGTATCACGGTGAAAGAGCGGTAATGAGCTACGAGGTCGGTAAGCGTGCTCTTGACTTCCTTATAGAAAATTCGGGAAGCCGCAGAAATTTGGAGGTTGACTTCTTCGGCGGTGAGCCGCTTATGAATTTTGACGTTGTAAAGCAGCTTGTTGCCTATGCGAGAAGCATTGAAAAGGAAAAGAATAAGAATTTCCGTTTTACCTTAACCACAAACGGCTTGCTTATTGACGATGACGTAATCGAGTTTGCAAACAAGGAGATGAGCAACGTTGTTCTCAGCCTTGACGGAAGAAAGGAGATTCACGACCGCTTCCGTGTTGATTACGCAGGTAACGGCAGCTTTGACAGAATAGTTCCGAAATTTAAGAAGCTTGTTGATGCCCGAGGCGGCAAGAACTATTATATGAGAGGCACCTTTACCCATGCCAACCCCGATTTCTTGACCGATATAAAGACAATGCTTGACCTCGGCTTTACAGAGCTTTCTATGGAGCCCGTGGTTTGCGCATCGGGTGACCCCTCAGAGCTTACCGAGGCTGATAAGCCCATTGTAATGGAGCAGTATGAGAAGCTTGCGGAGCTTATGATAAAGCGTGACGACGAGGGTAAGCCCTTTACCTTCTATCACTATATGATCGATTTAAAGGGTGGCCCCTGTATCTATAAGCGTATTTCCGGCTGTGGTTCCGGAACCGAGTATATGGCTGTTACTCCTTGGGGTGACCTTTACCCCTGTCACCAGTTTGTCGGCGAAGAGAAGTTTAAGCTGGGCGATATCTGGCAAGGTGTTACCAATACCGCAATTCAGACTGAGTTTGCGGATTGCAACGTATACGCCCGCCCCGACTGCCGTGACTGTTGGGCTAAGCTTTATTGCTCGGGCGGATGCGCCGCCAACGCTTACCACGCAACAGGCAGCGTAAGAGGAATATACAAGTACGGCTGCGACCTTTTCAGAAAGAGAATGGAGTGCGCAATTGCCGTTGCCATAGACCGCACCTTTAAGGGACGCGCCTGATTATGAAAACGCCTATTTGCGATTTTGTAAAAAAATATATAAAAAGCGGTACGTTAAGACTTCATATGCCGGGTCATAAGGGTAAACGCCATTTCGGAATGGAAAAATACGACCTTACAGAAATGTACGGGGCAGACAGTCTTTTCGAGGCTGACGGAATTATTGCCGAGAGCGAAAAAAATGCATCTGAGCTTTTTGGCGCCGATACCTTTTATTCCGCCGAGGGCTCATCCCTTTGCATCCGTGCTATGCTTTTTCTTGCATCGCTTTACGCCAAGGAAAGGAATGAGGAGCTTTGCGTTCTTGCCGCAAGAAACGTACATAAGACCTTTTTAAGCGCCGCCGCCCTTCTTGATTTCGATATAGAGTGGCTGTGGCAGGATGAAAACGAGGGCTATCTTTCCTGTAAGATTACGGGAGAAAAGCTTGAAAAAGCCCTGTCACGTGTGGATAAAAAGCCTACCTGCGTATATATAACCTCTCCCGATTATCTCGGTAATATATGCGATATCAAGTCAGTTTCGGAGGTGTGCCGCAAATACGGAATATTGCTTCTTGTAGATAACGCCCACGGAGCGTATCTTAAATTTTTAAAGAGCAGTATGCATCCTATGGACCTTGGCGCCGATATGTGTTGCGACTCAGCCCATAAGACGCTTACCGCTTTGACGGGCGGTGCATACCTTCATATAAGTAAAAAAGCCGAGGACGTGTTTAAAAATAACGCAAGGGATGCTCTTTGTATGTTTGCATCCACAAGTCCCTCGTACCTTATTTTGCAGTCCCTTGACTATATAAACGGCTATATCGACGAGAAATATAAGAAAAGGCTGAATGCTTTTCTTGACTCAGCCGACGAATATAAAAGCAGACTTGCTGAATACGGTTATACCTTTGAGGGCGGCGAACGCCTTAAATATACTGTAAATGTCAAGGAATTCGGCTATACGGGTACAGAATTTGCCGACATATTAAGGAAAAACCACAAAATAGAGTGTGAATTTTCCGACGCCGACTACGTTGTTCTTATGCTTTCCTGCGATAATAAGGACCTTAAAAAAGTGTATAAGGCTCTTTTGAAGATTCCGAAAAGAGAAACGAATCTTAAGGGCAACACAGCCATTACAAGGGCGGAAAGGATAATTTCCCCCCGTACGGCTATGCTGGGCGCAAGAGAAGAAATCTCCGTTGATTTTGCCGAGGGAAGAATACTTGCAGCTCCATCCGTTTCCTGTCCCCCCGCCGTTCCCATATTAATGCCCGGAGAGAAAATAGACAAAGAAGCAATTAAAGCCTTTAACTATTACGGAATCAAGACCGTAAAAGTGGTAAAATAATTTTAACCGATACTTAGCTTGCAAGCCGAGTATCGGTTTTTAAATGTAAAAATATCATTCTAATCCCAAAATGAAACATTAAATATAAAAAGGTCGGTGAAAAACCTCCGTCCTTTTCTATTTGTAAGACGTGATTTTTAAGAAATAAGGGGAAAGGAGTAAGAGGTAAGGGGTAAGTAGTAAGCAATTATATAAAAGCTATTAAAAACCTTAGTAACTATATAAAATTTTAGTCGAAAAACGGCTCAAAAAAATTTTTGAAAATTTTCAAAAAGTCTAACGGTCACTAACGGTTTTGATATTGTATAATGTGGGTGAAAAGGCGAGAAAAAGGAGGAAAATCAAGGAAAAATTATGAGAGCAAATATACACTTAAATCCGCAAATGCCATTTTACCCAAAGGACTTTTTGACCCACACCGCATTCCTGACGGACAGTCAGGCAATCAGATATTTATGGGCGCTTTGCAATATGTACATTCACGGGCGGCTTACCGAAAAACAAATGATTTTAGTATGCAAGGGATACGACAAGGAGGTTTTCGATATGTTCAGCAGGGATGAGGACGGAAGGTATTATGATGAAAAATTGGAATATGAAATAATGAAAAGAGATGAATTCCAGTTAAAGACAACAGCGAGAAAGCAGGGAAGCAGACAGGGTGGAATAAGAATTGTTCAAGTCACCAAAAGAGAAGAAAGGCCTGAAGAAAAAAAGAGCGCCTACGGAAAAGGGAAAAACGTGTTTCTGACGGATAGGGAGTACAGGGACCTTAAGAATACGTTCGGAGAGGAAACGGAGGACAGAATAGAGGATCTGAGCCTTTATATGCTATCAAAGGGTAGAAGCTACGAAAGCCATTACGCCACCATTAAAAAGTGGGAGCTTGACAGGAAAAGAGAAAAGGACGAGGAAAAGTACAAGCCCCGTGATTACGGCGAGTTTAAAAAAATGGCGATGAAATACGATTAAATTTGCTTACTTACCCAATATCACTTTACAAATACGTTAAAAAGTGATAGAATATAGGGTAATAGGATTTTAATACATATTTTAGGAGTAAATATTATGTCTGAGATTATGAATATTATCAAGGATTTTGCAAAGGGATGCCCCTGCGGTGTGGAGCATACGACAACCGTACGTGACGTTGTGATAGAGTCCGGCGTTGTTACCCGAGTTGGCGAGATTCTTAAGAAAAACGGCTTTACAAAGAAGCTTCTTTTGGTTGCCGATAAAAATACGTTAAAGGCATCCGAGGGAATAATTGAAAGCCTTGAGGATTTTGATATCGAATATAAGATATACGATGATATCCGTGTTGCGGAGATGAAGCACGTTTGCGAGATAGAGGCTCTTATTTCGGGAAGAGAGATTTCCGTTTTATCCGTTGGAACAGGCTCTGTAAACGACCCCTGCAGACTCGCCTGCGCCCGTCAGAATAAGCTTCTTTGCATATTCGGTACAGCTCCCTCCATGGACGGCTTTGCTTCCTACAGCTCACCCATTGTGGCAAACGGCTTTAAGGCAAGCTACGATGCGAAGAGCCCCGAGGTTATTATTGCCGACACTAAGATTCTGGCTAAGGCTCCCGCATACTTGAAGAGCGCGGGCTTCGGCGATATGATAGCCAAGTTTATAGGTATTTGCGACTGGGAAATCGCCCACGTTTTAATAGGGGAGTATTATTGCCCCCGCATTTCGGAGTACGTGCGTAAGACGGTTACAGAGCTTCTTGAAATGGCGGATACGGTTACCGTTGAAAATGAGGAAACCGCAGGCAAGATATTTGAGCAGCTTTTGAAAACGGGTATCTTTATGTCCTTTACAAAGAACTCCCGTCCCGCCAGCGGAAGCGAGCATATTATCGCCCATCTTCTTGAGTGCCTTGAGCTTCCCAAGGGCATCATACCCAACTACCACGGAGAGGACGTTGGCGTGTGCACTCTTACTATGCTTAAGTACTATAAGGAGCTTGCAAAGCACGAAAGCATCAAGGCTAAGCGTGAGATAGTTGACTGGGATGAGGTTTATGAGGTTTACGGCGAGGAGATGGCTCCCGACGTTGAAAAGCTTAATTCCCCCACAACTGTAACAGATTTGGTTGATCCCGCCGATCTTGAGAATAAATGGCAGACCATAAGGGAAATAATAAATAAGCTTCCCGACTACGATAAATGCTATGACGCCATGAAGAGAGCGGGCTGTAAGACTACGGTTGAGGAAATCGGCAAGGAGCAGGAATTATTTGATACGTGTATTGAATTTTCTCCCTTTATGCGCCGCCGTCTTACACTTCTTCGCATGAAGAAAATGATAGAGCTTTGAATTATAAATGCAAAATTGAAAGGTTAGAGTAATGATTTACAGTTCACTTGCGGAGCTTATAGGCAATACTCCCATTGTTAAGGCTGACCGCTTTGCAAAATCAAAAAATACGGATGCAAATATACTTTGCAAGCTTGAATATTTTAATCCTGCGGGCTCCGTAAAGGACAGAGTTGCAAGGGAAATTATAGAGCAGGCGGAAAGGGACGGAATTTTAAAAAAGGGCGGTACTGTAATCGAGTCCACCTCGGGCAATACGGGTATCGGTCTTGCGTCCATCTGCGCATCAAGAGGATACAGATGCATTATAGTTATGCCCGATTCTATGTCTATGGAGCGTAGGCTTTTGATGAAGGCGTACGGCGCTGAGCTTGTGCTGACCGACGGCTCTCTCGGTATGAAGGGAGCGAACGAAAAGGCAGAGGAGCTGTGCCGTAATATCGAGGGCTCATTCCTCGCATCCCAGTTTACAAACAAGGCAAACCCCTTGGCTCACGAAAAGACAACAGGTGTGGAAATTTGGGAAAATACCGAGGGACGTGTGGATATTTTCGTTGCTTGCATCGGTACGGGCGGTACTCTTTCAGGCACGGGAAGATATTTAAAAAGCAAAGATTCGCATATTAAGGTAGTGGGCGTTGAGCCTTATTCGTCGCCCTTGCTTACAAAGGGTGTGGCAGGACCTCACAAAATACAGGGTATCGGAGCAAATTTCGTACCCGATAACCTTGATAAAAGCGTTTATGATGAAATTATAACGGTAACAAATGAGGACGCCTATGCCTACGCATCGGATTTTGCAAGGGCGGAGGGCGCTCTTGTGGGGATTTCCTCAGGTGCTGCCCTTTGTGCGGCAATCGAGCTTTCAAAAAGGGAAGAAAACCGTGGAAAGAATATAGTCGTTCTTCTTCCCGACACGGGAGAAAGATATCTTTCAACACCGGATTTCATCAAGTGATTAAAACGCATATTAACAAAAGACGGAGAAAATCTCCGTCTTTTTGCGTTAGCGGTTGGAATTATTATTTATGAAGAATTAAAACAATATTTTTATTTTGCTTTTTGGCAAAATCAAGGGTGTATTTGGTGCCTTTAGAAATGCCGTCCCATATAATAATTACGGTGTCAGCCAATGTCACCATTTTCTCGTTTCGCTTTAAAGGAGCGAATTTTCCGTACTTGTTGTATTCGGGATATAAAATCAGCTTCGATATTTTGTTTTTATCGGCGTACGCTTCTGCAATGCTGTCTATCCCCTTTGCGCCGCCGCTGATAATCAGCATGGCGTCATCCTTTACATATGGGGATAAGTCAAATTCCTTGATATTGCGTGAGCCAACAATTAAGTATTTTATATTATCACATCCTTTTTCATATACTTATATAAGTATACATCTAATTATAGGAATTGTCAAGAAGATATATCTTTATTAGAATATATATCGAAAGGATGTGATAATTTGGTTCGATTAACTTTAGATAAGCTTTTAGACAGTAAGGATATAACACGCTATGAGCTGGCAAAGAGAACAGGTATTCGATTCCACATCATTGACAATTATTACAAGAATAAGGTTGTTCGCTATGACAGCGATGTTTTAAACAAAATATGCGATGCTCTTGAGTGTGATATTGCTGACCTTATAATATACGAAAAATAAATCCGCAATATAATTTGCGGATTTTTTATTTACTCTTGAAATTTCTTTTTCGATGTGTTAATATACTATCTGTATTTTATTTCAATGAATGACGGAGAGGGTTTATATGTATATGACAATCCCTCAGTCGCTCACGCGACAGCTCCCTTTACACAAAGGAGCCTTTAAGGAGTAGCTATGAAAGAAGAAAACAGCTTTATTCGTGGCATTAAGGACGGAATACCGATTTGTCTTGGGTATTTATCCGTTTCCTTTGCCTTTGGTATATTTTCCGTTGAGAACGGGCTTGCCATTTGGGAGGCGCTTCTCATTTCAATGACCTGTGTAACCTCGGCAGGACAGCTTGCGGGCGTTCCTATTATAGCCACAGGCGGCAGCTTTATTGAGCTTGCGGCAACACAGCTTATTATCAACTTAAGATATTCCCTTATGTCGGTTTCCCTTTCCCAAAAGCTGGGTAAGAGCGTTAAAATGGCTGACAGATTCTTGATTTCCTTTGTAAATACCGATGAGGTCTTTGCAGTATCCTCGGGCAAAGAGGAATCCGTTGGTAAAAAATATATGTTCGGACTGATTTTAACACCGTATCTCGGTTGGAGTACAGGAACGCTCCTCGGAGCAGTAGCCGGAAACATTTTGCCCGCTATCGTAATTTCCGCTCTCGGCATTGCGATTTACGGTATGTTTGTGGCTATCGTAATTCCCGCTGCCAAGCGTGAAAGATCCGTGGCTTTATGCGTTTGCGTCGCTATCGCTCTCGGATGCGCATTTACATACGTTCCCGTTATCAACCGCCTTTCAAGCGGCTTCGTTATTATAATCTGTTCCGTTGCGGCAAGCGCATTATTTGCGGTTTTATCGCCACTCCCCCCCGAAAATTCAACGGAGGAGGTAGAGAACAATGACTGAAAACTTCTTTATCTATCTTCTTGTAATAGCGGGCGTTACGTATCTTGTGCGTATGCTTCCTATGGTGCTTGTTAAAAAGAAGATTACAAACACCTTTATACGCTCCTTCCTTTACTACGTTCCCTACGCCGTTCTGGGCGTTATGACAGTACCCGCAATCTTCTATTCCACCTCGTATCTTGCATCTGCAATAGTCGGCTTTATCGTTGCCTGCGTTCTTGCATATTTCGAAAAGAGCCTTCTTACCGTTGCGGCATCAGCCTGCGGCGCAGTTCTTGTGTGCGAGCTGATAATCAAATACGTAATTGCTTAATAAAATGCCGTAAGGATAGCTTCCTTGCGGTATTTTTTTGCGTATACTTGACAAACCGAGTAGAAATATTATATAATATTAAGTGGTATTATTTTTTTGAGGAGGGTAAAATGGCTGAATATACGCAAAGAAGCGTGGGAATCGTCGGCGGCGGACCTGCGGGTATGATGGCTGCTATCCACGCTGTGCAAAACGGCGCAAGGGTCACCCTTTTTGAAAAAAACACGTATCTCGGTAAAAAGCTGGGAATTACGGGTAAGGGCAGATGCAACGTTACGAACGACTGCGACGCAAATGAGTTTTTAAAAAACGTTATTGCCAACCCGAAATTTCTATACGCCGCCATAAACAATTTTTCAACTGCCGATACCAAGGATTTTTTTGAAAATTTAGGCGTACCTCTTAAAACAGAGCGCGGGCGCAGGGTTTTCCCCGTGTCGGATAAGGCGGCGGATATTGTAAACGCCCTTAAAGGCTGCGTGCTTGATTACGGTGTCAGGGTGGTTTACGAAAGGGTAACCGAAATAATAAAAAGCGGGGACAGAGTAACCGGTGTGAAAACCGATAGGGATAATTATTCCTTTGATGCGGTTATTATTGCCACAGGCGGAGCGTCCTATCCCGGTACGGGCTCCGACGGTGACGGATACAGATTTGCAAGGAGTCTGGGAATTGATGTAAGTCCTGTGTTCCCATCCCTTGTTCCCCTTGAAACCAAGGAGGACGTATCCGGAATTATGGGATTGTCCCTTAAAAACGTAACTCTTAAAATAGTAGACAAATCAAATGGGAAAGCCGTTTTTTCCGAGCTTGGGGAAATGATGTTTACCCATTTCGGACTGACGGGACCCTTGGTTCTTTCCGCATCCACACATATGAGGGATATGAGGGAGGACAGATATACCGCTTATATTGATTTCAAGCCCGCTCTTGATATAAACGAGCTTGATAAAAGGGTGATTTCCGATTTTTCGAAAAATATAAACAGGGATTTTTCAAATTCCCTCGGCAATCTTTTGCCATCAAAGATAATCCCTTATATAATTGAAAGAAGCGGAATAGCCCCCGACACCAAGGTAAATGAGATTACAAAGGCGCAGAGGCGGGTGTTCGTTGAGCTTCTTAAGGGGCTTTCCCTTGAAATAACAGGCTTCCGTCCCTTGAGGGAGGCTATTGTTACCGCAGGGGGAATAAGCGTTAAGGAGATCAGTCCTTCGGATATGAGCTCAAGGAAATATAAGGGACTTTATTTCTGCGGCGAGGTTATTGACGTTGACGCCTATACGGGCGGATATAATTTACAAATTGCTTTTTCCACAGGCGCTCTTGCAGGAACACGGGCGGCGTGGGGAGAATAGGAGATTTTATGATTAAGATTGCACTTGACGGACCAAGCGGCGCAGGTAAGAGCACTGTTGCTAAGGCTATTGCAAAAAAGCTCTCCATAGTTTACGTTGACACGGGCGCGCTTTACCGCTCCATAGGATTGTTTATTAATCGTCTCGGAATTGATAAGACGGATAAGGAAAATATTATAGGTCAGCTTAAAAACATAAGCCTTTCCCTTGAATACAAGGACGGTGTCCAGAGCGTTATATTAAACGGTGAGGACGTAAGCGGACTTATCCGAACAGGCGAGATAGCAATGTACGCATCAGCGGTTTCCGCAATTCCCGAGGTGAGAGCTTTTCTTCTCGACACACAGAGGGATATCGCAAGAAAAAACAGCGTAATTATGGACGGACGTGATATCGGTACTGTAATTCTTCCCGATGCGGAGGTAAAGATATTTATGGTGGCATCTCCCGAGGCAAGAGCCAAGAGAAGATATCTTGAGTTTATCGAAAAGGGAGAAAGCTGCACCTACGAGAGCGTGCTTAAGGATATTGTTGAAAGAGATAAGAATGACTCCACAAGAAAGGTTGCCCCTGCGATTCCCGCAGAGGACGCCGTATTCCTCGATAACTCCGATCTTGATATTGAGGGAACGGTTAATAAGGCTATCGAGATAATTTCAAGTAAGGTTAATCTAGAGGGATTGATATGAATAAATTTTATAAATGTATGAAAGCCATTTTTGGCGGAATTTTCAAGTTCATTTACAGAATGAAGTTTATAAATCGGGATAAGGAGATCACCGACAAGCCCTTTATCGTGTGCGCAAATCACACGGCTCTTATGGACGTAACGGCTCTTGTGCTTGCCTTTAAGAAAAATCAGATACGCTTTATGGCGAAGAAGGAAATATTTAAGGTGCCCGTGCTCAGCTGGTTTGCAAGGTCCATGGGCGCATTCCCCGTTGACCGTAAGAACGGTGACGTAGGAGCTATCAAGAAGACTATTGAAATGCTTAAAAACGGTGATACGGTAGGTATTTTCCCACAGGGAACACGCCGTCCGTATGAGAATCCCAGAGATACTGAGGTTAAGGACGGAATCGGTATGATAGCATCCCGTGCGGGAGTGGGTATCGTACCCGTATACATAAAGACAAAGAAGGGTAAGCTGAAGCTTTTCCACAGAACAAGAGTAATTATCGGTGATTATATTTCTCCCGAGGAGCTTAACTTTGACGCAACGGGTAAGGAAAAATATAAGCTCATCGCTAACTATGCCTTTGACAAGGTATGTGAGCTTGGCGAGAAAACGGAGATAAAATGGTAACTGTTTCCAAGCACGCAGGCTTCTGCTTCGGTGTAAGACGTGCCACAGACCTTGCAGAGCAGCTTATTTCCGAGGGGAACGGCGATAGGATAATACGCACCTTCGGTAAGCTTATTCACAATGAGGAATACTTAAAATATCTTTCCGAAAACGGTATTGAGCGTATTGAGGAAAAGGATATTGATTCGCTTTATAAAAAGGCCCTTGAGGGCTGTGACGTAACGCTGATGCTCCGTACCCACGGAGTTGAAAGGCATCTTTTTGAACGCTTGGAAGCATATCACGAAAAGTGTCCGAGCTTCAAGGTGGTGGATTGCGCCTGTCCTTACGTTAAAAAGATTCACAAGATAGCTTATGAAAATTCGGGAGAGGGAATGATTTTTATCCTCATCGGACAGGAGGACCATCCCGAGGTTATGTCAATTGTAAGCTACTGTCAGGGAGATTATAGGGTATTTGCCGACTCGAAAGAGCTTGAAAACTACCTGAAAACCGCCGAGATTAGTGGAATTACGGTAAATATGGCAGCTCAAACGACACAAAATCTCCAAGAATGGAAAAAAAGTCAAGAAATTATCAAAAAATACTGTACAAATGCAAAAATATTTGATACAATATGTAGTGTGACTGAAAAAAGGCAGACTGAAGCTACAGAGCTTTGTCGGGGTGTAGACCTTATGCTGGTCATCGGCGGTAAGGACAGCTCCAACACGTCAAAGCTATACAGCATCTGTAAAAATCACTGTCCAAACACGTTTTGGATACAAACTAAAGATGATATTCCGTTTGACAAAATCGGTAATTCATATAACATTGGAATAACTGCAGGAGCATCGACACCTGACAGTTTAATACAGGAGGTAAAAAAATCTATGAGCGAAATCATGGAAAACTTTGCAGAATTGCTTGCAGAGGCAGAAGCAGAAAGAGTAAAAATATATAAAGGAGCAACAGTTAAGGGTACAGTTATGTCTATCTCCGAAACAGAGATCAGACTTGATCTTGGTGCTAAGTCCACGGGCGTTATCACCAGAGATAATATGAACATAGACAATGCGGTAAAGCTTAGTGAAGTATTCAAAATCGGCGACGAAGTTGAAGCTAAGGTTGAAGCTACAAGCGATGTTGACGGTATTATCACGCTTTCCAAGAAGGCAATTGACGACGTTAAGAACTGGGAAAAGATAGTTGAGTATGCGGAAGCGCAGACAGTAGTTGAGGCTAAGATCGTTAGGGCTGTTAAGGGCGGCGTAGTTGCAGTTGTTGACGGCGCTGAAATCTTTGTTCCCGCATCTATGACAGGCCTTGGCAAGGACGAGGATCTTTCCAAGCTTGCAGGTACAGTACAGAAGCTTAAGATCGTTGAGATCAAGGATGGCCGTAAGAAGGCTATCGGCTCCATCAAGATAGTAGCAAGAGAAGAAAAGAAGGCTGCTCTTGAAGCATTCTGGGCTTCTATCGAAGAGGGTAAGGTTTACGAGGGTCCTGTTAAGAGCATCACATCCTACGGTGTATTCGTTGACATCGGCGGAGTTGACGGTCTTGTACATATTACAGAGCTCTCATGGAAGAGAATCAAGCATCCCAATGAGGTTTGCAAGGTTGGCGACGTTCTCAAGGTATTTGTTAAGTCCTTTGATAAGGAAGCTAAGAAGGTTTCTCTCGGCTACAAGACAGATGATGAAAATCCCTGGAACATCTTCAAGTCCAAGTATGCAGAGGGCGACGTAGCACAGGTTAAGATCGTAGGCGTTACATCCTTCGGCGCATTTGCTGAGGTTGTTGCAGGAGTTGACGGTCTTATCCACATCAGCCAGATCGCAGATAAGAAGATTGATTCCGTTGCTAACGTACTTAAGGTTGGCGACGTTGTTGATGCTAAGATCGTTGGCATCGATGATGAAAACCACAAGGTTAGCCTTTCCATCCGTGTTCTTCTCGCTCCCGCTGAGGAAGAAGAAGCTCCCGCTGAGGAAGTAGCTGAATAATCATACTTAATAAAATCGGGGCTGACAGAAAGGTCAGCCCCGTTTTAAAATTCTCAACTTTAGAATTACGTTATTTATTTTGAAAGTGTGGTATGAAAATAAATCGCTTTTCGTTCTGTGCGTAACTCCACGGGTGGAAGAAAGGTCATAATAGGCGCAAAACAAAAGCGAGAATAAAAAGAGATTTACGCAATTAACGTAAATCTCTACATTAAACTATATAATATGGCTTAAGCGATTAAAGCAAGTTATACTACCTCGCTTTTGTTTTGCGCATAACTCCACGGGAGATACAGAGTGAGAGAATGCGTGCAGAAAATGAGAATACGCCCGCGTCGGCGTACTTGTGTACGGCAGAGCAGTATTCGCATTTAGAAAAGCGAAATAAAAAGAAGAGAATTTTGCAAAGCAAAATTCTCAACTTTAGAATTACGTTATTTATTTTGAAAGTGTGGTATGAATATAAATCGCTTTTCGTTCTGTGCGTATTATATCACTCTGACTTAGTTGCAGCAGCAACAAAGAATTATAGCCGCAATAACTACAATCCATATAATCTCGTTATCAAAAAGTCCGCATAAACAGTTGTTATTCATAGTGTTACCTACCTTGAAGAATTGAAAGAGCAACGGCTCTCTCTATTACAATATTATGCTTTATATACCTTTTTGATACAATTTGTCGTTTTTTGGCGAGATTATTTCAGCGTAAGGCTGTCTATCTCAAGAAATTCGTGAGCCTTAATAACGCTGTTTGTGGGGATATCAACGCTCCTTTTACATTTTATGCAGCGAAGAGTAATATGCTCGTCATAGATATCGCATACGAAATCTCCGCCGTCGTCACAACCGCAGTAGATTTTATTTTCGTCTGCAAGCTCGTTTATCACGTATTTTATTATATCCGTGATCTGAGGGTCGGAAAGGGCGGAACGGTCCTTTTCCATATTCTGTATTGAGCTTAAGCTGCCGTCTCCAACCATTTCAATGATTTCCTCATTGGAACGGAGAATAGCGTCTTCAACATTCTTTTCCTTACCGATAAAGCAGATGTCGATTCCGGACATTGAGCAGCCAATAACGAATATATCGCTATCAAAAAACACTTCATTTGATATAATATAGGAATGGTCGGTGGAGCAGACCATACAGGGTACTATAAGACGCATTTTTCCCTCGTTGGTTTTTTCAACAGTCATATGGCTGCCGCCGCAAGAGCATTTAAGACGGAACATATTTCCGCTCAGGGAGAAGGCTCCTACCATACTTGTGACTACGCCTCCGCAGGCGGGACATCTGTATGCAAGGGTAGTTTCCTTTTGATTTAAAATCATAATATACCTCTTTAAATTAGAAAATTACATAGATTAAATTGATTTCGCATGCTTTATAGCTTACGTCATAGCTATTATACTATAAATTAAATATATTGTCAAATAATTTTGCATTTTGGAACGCAAAGAACTTAAACGGATATGAATTAAGAAAGGAGTCGGTCGTATGAGCGCTTATTTTGACAGAGAATCGAATATTTTGTACATAAGCGCATATGAGCTATGCTCCTACGTGCTTCGTGGAGGAGATGCGGATTCCTACCGCCTTTACGGTAACAAGGTCGGGGAAACCGTGGTGTCCCACAGCTTTAATCCAAGACGTCCGAGTCTTGTTGACGCATACGCCTTTTCAACGGTTTGCGACGGAGTTACGATTTCCGTTTATACCTATTCCGAGGGCGTGAGAAAAAATCCCGATGGCGGATACTCCGTTGAGCGTATCCATTCCGTTTCCTATCCTCTTGAAAGCATTGATAACGGTGAGCTTGATATCGCTCTTGCATCTGTTATTTGTTCATCATACGTGGTTATGCAGAGGCTCGGAGGTACAAAAGTTCTCGGATGTGTCGCTTATTTTGGTGAAAACGATGAAAAAAGAATCTTCCGTGAGGAGATAAAAAGAGAAGATGCAGAGTCCTATTTTTATGAGCTTATACGTCGTTTTTCCCCCTTTGCCCGTATAATTGCGGAAAGAAATTTAAAGACACTCGGTCAGCTTAAATCTCTTAAATTCCCCTTTTCGGGCGGAGCAAGAGAATCCCAAAAGGAATTTATGTCCGACGCATACAGGGCAATATGCACTCACAAAAGGCTTGTGGTTCAGGCTCCCACAGGTACGGGTAAAACCATGGCGTCCCTTTATCCGTCCATGAAGGCGATAGGCAACGGATATGCGGATAAGGCGTTTTATTTCACAGGTAAGGCTACAACGGCGTATGCCGCATTGAATGCCATTGATATAATGAGAGATCAGCTTCCCGACCTGCGTGCCATTCATATAACCTCTAAGGAAAAATGCTGTATCAACCACTCCTCAAGGGATTTTCGTAAATGCGCGGGTGAAAAGTGCTGTAATGCGAGGGGCTATTATGACAGAGTCAACGAGGCTCTTTTGGAGCTTCTTGAAAATTACCGCACCTACACAAAGGATATAATTGACAAGGTAGCGGGAAAATATTCTATCTGCTCCTATGAGCTTTCTCTTGAGCTTTCGGAATGGTGTGAGATAATAGTATGCGACTATAACTACCTTTTCGATCTGTCCGTATACTTAAGACGCTATTTTACGTCTCCCGACGCAAATTACGTATTTTTAATTGATGAAGCCCACAATCTGCCCGACAGAGCGAGGGAAATGTACTCCTGCACCCTTACCCGAGCCGATTTTGTGAAGCTGGAGAAGAAATATCCGAAAAATCCGAAATATACCCGATCCTGTGGCGATATTTTAAGCAAATTCGACGTTTTCCACTCCCTTGCTATGATGGAAAAGGTGGAGCAGGACGGAGATTTTTACGGATTTTACGTAACCTCGGAGCTTCCTGAGGATCTGACCTACGATTTTATCGACTTTACAAAGGCGGTTGAGCGTATGATGGCATCGGAGCTTAACGACGATGAGCTTACGGACGTTTATTTTGAGGTAAAGCATATGATGAAGATATGCGAGATCTTTGATAAGCGCTTTAAAATGTACATTGAAGCTCACAATAATGACGTAACCCTGCGGCTTCTTTGCCTTGATGCATCCTATATCCTTGACAGAATGATGAGAAAGGGTATATCAACCGTTTTGTTCTCCGCAACCCTTACCCCCCTTGAATACTTTTCCGATATTTTGGGATGCGGCGGAAGCGGAGCTTTGAACTTGAAATCCCCATACGATAGGGAAAATTTGTGCCTTTTAAGCGTAAATAACGTCAGCACAAGATACGGTGACAGACAAAGGAGCGCCCTTACGGTTGCCAATATAATACGGGCAACGGTTGCGGGCAGAGCGGGAAATTATATGGTATATTTCCCATCCTATACCTACCTTTCCGACGTTAAGGAAATATTTGAGAAGAAATATCCCAACATAAGGGTCACCACTCAGCTGAAGAGTATGTCCGATAATGCCAAGCGGGATTTCTTATCATCCTTTAATACGGATGAGAGTAATACCTTAATAGGCTTTTGCGTAATGGGAGGCTCTTTCTCCGAGGGCATTGACCTTCAGGGAGAGCGTCTTATCGGCGCTATTATAGTCGGTGTCGGCTTGCCAACCATTTCCTCGGAGCTTAATATCATTAAGGAATACTTTGACAATACAAGGGAAAACGGCTACGCCTATGCCTATACCTATCCCGGTATGAACAAGGTTTTACAGGCGGCAGGCAGGGTTATAAGAAGCGAAAAGGACAGGGGAGTGGTTGTTTTAGTGGATGACCGCTTCGCCACAGAGGAGTATCGTGCCTTAATGCCCGAAAGCTGGCATCACATAAAATATTTGAACAATGCAAACGACCTTTTAAGAGAGGTTACAACTTTTTGGAAAAAATAATTAAAAAAGTATTGTAAAATATATAAAGTAGTGGTAAAATATATTGAATTTATCAAAGTAACGGTTTGATATGCGATAAAACCTTTTTTGGAGGCTTTTTAATGAAGAAATATACAGAATTAACAAAGAATGAGCTTGCGGGCATTTTAAATGAGCTCGAGGCAAAATATCTTGAATATAAGGCTAAGGGACTCAAGCTTAATATGGCGAGAGGCAAGCCCTGTAACGAGCAGCTTGACCTTTCTATGGGTATGCTTGACTGCCTTGATACAAAGGCTGTTCTTACTGCCGAAAGCGGAGATGATTGCCGTAACTACGGTGTGCTTGACGGTATTCCCGAGGCGAAGAAGCTTTTTGCCGATATACTTGACGTTCATACGGAGAACGTAATCGTATGCGGAAATGCAAGTCTTAATATTATGTTCGATATGGTTGCCCGCTCCATGACTCACGGTGTTATGGGCTCTGCTCCTTGGGCTAAGCTTGATAAGGTTAAGTTCCTTTGCCCCGCTCCCGGCTATGACAGACATTTCAAGATTACAGAGCATTTCGGTATTGAAATGATTACCGTTCCTATGACTGAGGACGGCCCCGATATGGACATGATAGAGCGTCTTGTTGCCGAGGATGCTGCTATAAAGGGCGTATGGTGCGTTCCTATGTATTCAAATCCTCAGGGCTATACCTATTCCGATGAAACCGTTCGCCGCTTCGCAAGACTTAAGCCTGCGGCTCCCGATTTCAGAATCTACTGGGATAACGCATACTGCATCCACCACCTTTACAGAGAGGAAAGCAAGCAGGATAAGCTTCTTGAGATTCTTTCCGAATGTCAGTTAAACGGCAATGCGGATATGGTTTACGAGTTTGCTTCCACGTCTAAGGTGACCTTTGCAGGCGCCGGAATTTCCGCTATTGCCGCATCAACAGGCAACATTGCGGAAATCAAAAAGCATATGACGGTACAGACCATCGGTCACGATAAGATAAATCAGCTTCGCCACGTTAAGTTC
>JAFVYY010000101.1 GCA_017508405.1 Clostridia bacterium | reverse complement strand
GCCACCTTCTTAAGATGCATACCGATAAGCGTACCGCCGATATCGATTCCCGCATCTGCCTTGATCTCCTCAAGCACGCAAGGATTTTTAAAGCTGTGATACGCTACGGTGGCCAGAGAGCCGCCCGCTTTCTTTTGAGGAATTACGTTTACGTACTCTCCATAGGGAACAGCGTCCTTTTCCACAACAATGGCTCTGTTAAGATGCTCACAGCACTGCACTGCAAGATAGATTCCCTTAGGCTCGGTAACCGTAACAATACCCTCGTAAATCTTTTCTGCGGTGTCAGGGTCGGAATTGGTTCCTATTTTAGAACCTACCACCTCACTTGTTGAGCATCCGACAACCAATATATCTCCGCTTTTGAGCTTTGCTGTGTCACAAAGCTCGCGTATAACATTTTCAACCTGTATTTTAATATCCATAAAATCAACTCCTTTTGAAACAATTGTATCATTCATAAGAAAAAAAGTCAATATTTTTGCGCTTGTTAAAGATTTATTCACAAATATAATGTATACTATATGTGGAAATATAATATTAAGGAGTTATTTTAAAATGGCTAAACTTAACAATCTTAAAAAATCAATTGAGGTAAAGGGTCCCGTACTTACAATCGTAATGGATGGCGTAGGTATCGCTCCCGAAAGCGTTGGTAACGCTGTAACAGCTGCATACACTCCTACACTTGATATGCTTATGGCGAAATACCCTTGGGTAAAGCTTAAGGCACACGGTACAGCAGTAGGACTTCCCGGTGACGATGATATGGGTAACTCCGAGGTTGGACATAACGCCCTCGGCTCAGGTCAGGTATTCGCACAGGGTGCAAAGCTTGTTTCTCAGTCTATCGAAAACGGTAAGATGTTTGCATCCGATACATGGAAGAAAATTATTTCAAACGTAAAGGATAATAACGGAACGCTTCATTTTCTCGGCCTTTTCTCAGATGGTAACGTTCACTCCCATATTGACCATCTTAAGGCTATGATGGTAAGAGCAAAGGAAGAAAACGTTGCTAAGGTAAGAGTGCATATTCTTATTGACGGACGTGACGTTGGTGAGACCAGCGCTCTTGAATATATTGAGCCATTTGAAGCGTTTATGGATACACTTCGCTCCGATGATTTTGACGTAATGATCGCATCGGGCGGCGGACGTATGGTTATCACAATGGACAGATATGAGGCTAACTGGAAGATGGTTGAGGACGGTTGGAAGACTCACGTTCTCGGCGAGGGCAGACAGTTTGCATCCGCAAAGGAAGCCGTTGAGACATACAGAGCAGAGCTTAAGGTCATCGACCAGGATCTTCCTCCCTTCGTTATCGCAAAGGACGGATGCCCTGTTGGTACAATCAACGACGGCGACAGCGTAATTTTCTATAACTTCCGCGGTGACCGTTCCATTGAAATTTCCAAGGCGTTTGACGACGCAGACTTTGATAAGTTTGACAGAGTTCGCTATCCTAAGGTTGTATATGCAGGTATGCTTGAATATGACGGCGACCTTCACAT
>JAFVYY010000100.1 GCA_017508405.1 Clostridia bacterium | reverse complement strand
CGGATAAATCCACGCTCAAAGTCGGAGTGTATCTTGCCTGCCGCCTGAGGAGCCTTAGTGCCCTTTACAATTGTCCAAGCGCGAACCTCCTTGGGTCCCGCTGTCAAATAGCTGATAAGACCGAGGAGAGAATAGCTTGCCTTAATAAGTCTGTCAAGACCGCTTTCTTCAATTCCGAGGTCAGCAAGAAACATTTCCTTATCCTCACCGTCAAGCTCTGCAATTTCAGCCTCTATTTCTGCGCAAACGGGAATAACCTCGCTCTTTTCCGTAGCGGCAAAGTCAGCGATCTTCGTATAAAGGGGATTTGCGGAAAGGTCGGTACCAATATCACTTTCGCTAATGTTAGCAGCGTAAATAACGGGCTTGATTGTAAGAAGAGCAACGTCACCCATCATCTCAGCCTCCTCCTCGGTATAGTCGAGAGAACGGGCTGTCTTGCCGTCCATAAGGGAAGAAAGAACTCTCTCGTAAAGAGCAACCTTGGGCGCAAGAGTCTTGTCACCCTTCATAGCCTTTTTGAGAGCGTCAATTCTTCTTTCGATTATTTCAATATCGGAGAATATAAGCTCAAGATTTATGGTTTCAACGTCACGGATAGGGTCAACAGTTCCGTCAACGTGGATAATGTCGTTATTTTCAAAGCAGCGTACAACGTGAACGATAGCGTCAACCTCACGAATATGAGAGAGGAATTTATTACCAAGACCCTCACCCTTAGAAGCGCCGCGAACAAGACCTGCAATGTCAACGAATTCAATAACTGCGGGAGTGTAAAGCTCGGGGTTATACATTTTTGCAAGAGCATCAAGACGGGAGTCGGGAACTGCAACTATACCCACGTTTGGCTCGATTGTGCAGAAGGGATAGTTAGCGCTCTGTGCGCCTGCATTTGTTAAAGCGTTAAAAAGCGTGCTCTTACCAACGTTAGGTAAGCCTACGATACCAAGTTTCATTATAATACCTCAATAAATTTATTGTCAGCAATAATTATACATTAAATCAAATCCTTATTCAAGTCTAATTATAAAATATTTGTAAATATTCCTATTTATTTTAATGAAATCACACCGTCGCTTCACGGGAATTTCACATATAAGTAGTAAAATAATGGAGCGGTATGGATTTTTTTACACAAATTATAAATAAATCGTTTACAATTAAGAAAAAATGTGTTATAATTTAATTAACAAAAAGTACATTTTTGATTTAAATTTTAAAGTTGATATTTGAAAGGAATAGATATGTTAGGTTCTAAAATTCTTGTAATTGATGATGACAGTAATATATGCGAGCTTATAAAGGTTTATTTTCAGAGAGAGGGGTATGAGGTAGCCGTTGCAAACGACGGTGTGGCAGGTATTGAGAAATTTAATGTTTGCGATCCCGATATTGTGCTTCTTGACCTTATGCTTCCCAAAAAGGACGGAACGGACGTATTGAGAGAAATACGCTCCGCTTCAAACAAGCCGGTAATTATGATATCCGCAAGAGCGGACGAATTTGATAAGGTCCTGTGCCTTGAGCTTGGAGCTGACGACTACGTTGTAAAGCCCTTTGGTATGAAGGAGCTTGGAGCACGAATCAAGGCGGTACTGAGACGTTACGTATCCCCCGATTCCCACGTTGATAAGGATACTATAAGATTTGATAATATCGAGATAAGCCTTTCAAATCACGAGTTGAAAATAAAAGGGGAGAGCGTTGATATTCCCCATAAGGAGCTTTTGCTTCTTCATTTCCTTGCGAAGAATTACAACAGGGTATACACAAGAGATCAGCTTCTTAACAAGGTATGGAGCTTTGATTATCTCGGCGATTCCCGTACGGTGGACGTACATATTAAGAGACTGCGTGAGAAGCTTAACGGAGTAAGCAAAAAATGGGAGCTCAAGACCGTTTGGGGTGTAGGCTACAAGTTTGAGGTGGCTCAGCAGAACGATAACTAATAAACAACGGAATAAGGTTAACGGGAGATAATATGGAATACGTAGCAACCTGCCTTTTCGGGCTTGAGAGTCTTCTCGGTCAGGAAATAGAGGAGATGGGATTTAAAAGAACGGAAACTATGGATGGCAGAGTTTCCTTTGAAGCAGAGGCGAAGGACGCTTGTAAGCTTAATATAGGGCTTCGCTTTGCAGAAAGAGTTTACTTTAAAATAGGTGAGTTTGAAGCGCTTACCTTTGATGATCTTTTCGAAGGAACTAAAGCTCTTGAATGGGAAAAATGGATAGGCAAGGACGATGAGTTCCCCGTAAGAGGACACAGTATAAAGAGTGCGCTTTTCTCGGTACCCGATTGCCAGAAGATCATTAAAAAGGCTGTTGTGGCCCGTCTTTCGAGCAAGTATGGAGTACAGTGGTTTGAGGAAAAGGGGGTAAAGTACCAAATAGACTTTTTCCTCTTCAAAAACAGAGCGACCCTTATGATAGATACGTCCGGAGTTCCCCTTCATAAGAGAGGATACAGACCGAAAACCGCAGAGGCTCCCTTGCGTGAGACTCTTGCGGCTGCTCTTGCTAAGATTTCAAGACCACGTGAGGACGTTTTGTTCTGGGACCCCTTCTGCGGCTCGGGAACTATTGCTATCGAAGCGGCGATGCTTATGCAGAATCGAGCTCCCGGACTTGACAGAGCTTTCATTTCACAGACCTTCCCTCAAATTTCAAAAAACGAATGGAGGGATGCAAGAGATGAGGCAAGAAGCAAAATTATAACCGATTCCAAATTTGAGGCATATGCTTCGGATATAAATCCCGACGCAGTGGCTTTGGCAACGGAATGCGCTAAACATGCGGGAGTTTACGGAAGCGTAAAGATATTTGAAAAAAACGCTCTTAAGATAGACACAATGGGCAGGCGCGGAACTATTGTATGCAATCCTCCATACGGAGAGAGGCTTCTTACCCTTAAGGAAGCGGAGGAGCTTTACAGAAATATGGGTAAGCACTTTAAATCTCTTGACAGATGGCAGATATACGTTATTACAAGCCATGAGGAGTTTTCGCGTCTTTATGGCAGAAGACCGGATAAGGTAAGAAAGCTTTACAACGGTATGATCCCTTGCTATTTCTACCAATTTTTTAAAAACAACTGATTAAATAAGTAACCTCCGTCAATACTAAGATAGAAGTATTGCGGAGGTTGTTTTTATGAGAGCTTTAACCTTTGATTTTGATGAAAACTTAAAAATAATAGACACGTCTCTTAACATTTCTGAAAATTTTGATATCTTAAAAAAGGAAATGGATATTAAAGACACGCATGTTGTCTTTTACTATATTGACGGCTTTGTAACGGCGGGAATTATGCAGAAGCTTATGATGCATATATCAACGGTTACGGATTTTGGCAATAATTCTCACGAAAGCTCAGTTGAATTTATTAAAAAAAGCTTACCCAGTGTGGAAAGTGACCCTGAATATGACGTAGATAAGATGTGTAAAGCGGTATTGAGCGGATGCAGCCTTATGCTGTGCGACGGCTTCGGTGACGGAGCAATTATAATTGACGCGCGCTCCTATCCCGCAAGAATGAATGCAGAGCCGGAAAACGATAAGGTAATGCGTGGTTCACGTGACGGATTTGTAGAGACTCTTATTTTCAATACCGCTATGATAAGACGGCGTATAAGGGACACTAATTTGGTTTGCAAATATATGACGGCAGGGGAGTCCTCTAAGACCGATATTTCCATAGTTTATATAAAAGGGAAGGCAGAGGAAAAATACGTTAAGGAAATAACGGAGAAGATAAGTAAAATCAAAACGGATGCTTTACCTATGGGACACAGGAGCTTGATCGAATGTCTTATCAAAAAAGGCTGGTTGAATCCCTTTCCAAAGGTAAGATGTACGGAAAGACCCGATGCTGCCTGCGCTTCAATTCTTGAGGGAAATATAATAATTCTTTGCGACAACTCCCCCGAGGCGCTTATTTTACCTACGTGTATTTTCGATTTTTTACAGGATACGGACGATTATTATTTTCCTCCCGTAACGGGCACGTATTTGAGAATAGTACGTCAGCTTGTGTTCTGGAGTGCGGTAATTTTAACACCCGTATGGTATTTATTGGTACTTAACGCTCCTAATATACCTGATTTTCTTATGTTTTTAGTACCCGAGGACAGCGGCAACGTCCCCATAATTTTACAACTTATAATGGCAGAGCTTGTAATAGACGGACTTAAGCTCGCTTCATTGAATACTCCCAGCGTGATGTCAAACTCATTCGGTGTTATAGGAGGACTTTTGCTCGGCGATTTTGCCGTACAGGTGGGCTGGCTTTCGGCAGACGTTATATTCTACATGGCGATAGTTTCTATCGCAAGCTTTACACAGTCAAATTATGAGCTTGGATACGCTCTTAAATTCATTCGTATTTTCACGTTGATCCTGACTCACTTTTTAAATTACTGGGGATTTGCTTTTGGCATATTAACAGGCTTTGCATTGATAGCTTCAAACAGGACCGTAAACGGAGAAAGATCATATCTTTATCCCTTGGTACCCTTTAACGGTCGTGCGCTCGCCCGTCTTGTCTTCAGACTTAAAAAACCGTAAAATACAGAAAAGACGGACACGTGTCCGTCTTTTTTTATATGATTTCTCCGTATAAATATTCCTTATCGTAGGATAAGAGCTTAACATTCAGTATCTGTCCGCTAAGGTCATTTTCTGTTTTTACTCTTATTTCCATAAAATTGGGAGCGTGTCCGCAGGCATAGCCGTCTGCGTTGCTTTCAAATAAAACAGACACTTGTTCGTGCTTTTTTATAAATTCTCCGTGTAGCTGCTCCTTGATTCTCTCCTGCAGAGCGGAAAGAGCGTGTAGCCTGTCCTTTTTTACTTGCTCATCTACTTGGTTTGCCATTTCAAAAGCCACAGTACCCTTTCTCTTTGAGTATGGGAAAATGTGAAGATGTAAAAACCTTTCCTTTTCGAAGAATTTGTAGGTTTCGTAAAAATCCTCATCACGTTCATCGGGGAAGCCCGTTATAACGTCTGCGGAAAGCATAGTCTCGGGAATCTGCTCACGTAAATAGTCAAGATTTTGCTTCGCCATATCTATATTATATTTACGCTTCATCATATTAAGCGTTCTTGTACATCCGGACTGCATGGATATATGGAAATGATTCATTACCTTGTCAAGTCCTTTTATCTTATCTACAAACTCCCGTGTTACGGATGCGGGATCGAGAGAGCCCAAGCGAATTCTGTCTATACCATCTATTTCGTTTATTTCGATAAGCAGGTCGCCAAGAGTGTATCCGTTCTTGAAATCCTTGCCGTAGGCAGCAGTTTCAATACCTGTAAGAACTATTTCACGGCATCCCTCGGAGGCAATATTTTTAACCTCGTCGATTACGTATTCACGGGGATTTGAGCGCACGTTTCCCCGTGCCTTTGGAATGATACAGTATGCGCATTTTGAATCGCAGCCGTCCTCTATTTTAATAAAGGCTCTTGTCCTTGTCATAGGTGCGCCAACTCGCATGGTATCAAATTTTGAATTAAATATATCGGGCATATAGGCACAGGGCTCGGTCCTGCTTTTATAAAGCTCCAAAGCTTTCTTTGCGATTAATGATTTTGCATTGTTTCCGCATACGAAATCAACGCCCTCAATTGCAAGTACGGTGCTTGGGTTAACCTGCGCAAAGCAGCCTGTTACAATAATTACAGCTTGCGGATTTTTCTTTATGCACCTTCTTATCAGCTGACGGGATTTTCTGTCGCTCTCAGCGGTAACGGTACAGGTGTTTATTACGTAAATATCGCATATTTCGGAGGGAGAGCAGATAGTAACGCCAAGGGAGGCAAGCTCCTGCATTATAGCATCGCTTTCGTACTGGTTAACTCTGCATCCAAGGGTAGTAACGGATCCCTTTATAATTTTATCCACGGTAAAACCTCCTTTACAAGATAAATTGATTTTACCATACTTTTTTCACTATGTAAATATGAACTTAAAAATTCCTATTGCAAAAAATCCTAAAAAGCCTTATAATATTACTGTAAAAATCACGAAAGGAACGGGATATGAGAGAATTTACGATAAAAGCAAACGATGCGGGTCAGCGCCTTGATAAATTCGTTCAAAAGGCGGTTAAGGGTATACCCGTTTCTTTAATGTATAAGTCTATAAGGACTAAAAAAATCAAGGTAAACAGAAAACGTGCCGAAGAGAAGCAGATGCTTAATTTGGGCGATACGGTACAGATGTTTCTAGCCGAGGAGCTTTTTTCCGATACGGTAACGGATAACGAGCTTTTTAGTATCAGACCCAAGCTTGATATAGTATATGAGGATGATAATATAATACTTTGCGAAAAGGCGCCAGGTGTTCTTGTGCATAGCGGAGACGGAGACGGTAAAACCAGCGGAGAAGGGGATGCCGCCGACAGAAATACGCTTATCTATCATATACAGGCGTATCTTGCTCAAAAGGGAGAATATGATCCGGCTGAGGAAAGCTCATTTGCTCCCGCCCTTTGTAACAGAATAGACAGAAACACAGGCGGAATAGTAATTGCCGCAAAGAACACCGTTGCCTTGCGTGATATCAATGCGAGAATAAGAGGAAACGGCGTATCAAAATTCTATCTGTGCGCAGTACATGGATTGCCTCAGAAAAAGAGCGCTACACTTTCGGATTATCTTATAAAAAACAGTAATACAAACACAGTTCGCGTGGTTAAAAATCCCATGCGAGGAGCTAAAGAAATTATTACAAAATATTCAGTCGAGGAATATAATAAATCCAAAAATCTTTCTTTGGTGGGTATTGAGCTTATAACGGGCAGAACTCATCAGATAAGAGCACATATGGCATCCATTGGAAATCCGCTTCTTGGGGATGGAAAATACGGCTCCATTGAAAAGGATAAAAGACTTGGATATAAGCATCAGGCTCTCTATGCATACAAGCTCGTTTTCGGCAACGGGGAGGATTCATTATCCTATTTGAACGGCAGAGAATTTACTGTAAAAACCGAAAATATTTATTTTTTACGAGAGTTTCCAAAGGTTCATATCTGATTTTAAGAAGGGAGGCGGGGCTGTGCTTGACAAGAATGAAATAAAGTCGCATCTTGAATATGATGGCGATGTTATAATACTTGAGGAAACCGATTCCACAAATAACGTAGCCAAGTCCTTAGCCTGCCGAGGACTAAAAGAAGGAACTGTAATAATTGCCAAAAGGCAGACACAGGGTAGGGGCAGAATGGGAAGAAGCTTCCTATCTTCAAGTGAAAACGGTCTTTATATGACACTTTTTTTAAAACCTCATATTCCACCAGCCGAGTGCGTAAGTATAACCGTAATGTGCGCCTGTGCGGTGGCTGAGGCAATAGAAAAAATATCTCAGCAAAGGTGTTATATAAAGTGGGTAAACGATATCTATATAAAGGATAAAAAGGTATGCGGAATACTTACTGAGGCTTCATTAGACTTTTCTGCCAACCGACTTGACTATGCCATAGTCGGAATCGGTGTAAACATATCGGATCCGGAGGGCGGATTTGACAGTGAAATCAAGGATATAGCTTGTTCTGTGTATGGAAAAAATGCACCCGTAGGCGTAAAAAACCGACTTTGTGCGGAAATTATAAATAATTTTATGGCGCTATATCATAAAAACGCAGATAAAAGCTATATGGAAAATTACCGTAAACGCTCCAACATAATAGGTAAAGCGGTTGACGTTTACAGAGGAAGCGAGGTAATATCCGGAGTATGCACCGATATTGATAATGAGGCAAACCTTGTGGTACGGACGGAAAACGGTGAAATACACTTTAATTCGGGAGATGCGAGGGTGCGCAGAACATGAAGATAAGAACCAAGAAAATCACTTACACAGCTCTTTTTGTGGCGATTATTTCCGTGATATCCCAAATATCGATCCCGATGCCATCCATGGTACCTATTACTCTTCAAACTCTTGTAATAGCTCTGTGCGGCTATTTGATGGGATGGAAGATAGGCCTTTGCGCAACGGCTGTTTATGTGCTTTTAGGTGCTGTGGGCGCTCCTGTATTTTCGTCTTTTCAGGGCGGACTTTCCGTCATAATCGGACACGGGGGCGGCTTTATTGTAGGTTTTTTGCCTTTAGTGATTTTTTGCGGAATAGGCAAAAAAAGAGCAGTCTCGCTTTCGCTCGGCTGCCTTGGTGTGCTTATATGCCATTTCCTTGGCGTTCTTTGGTATATGGGGCTTACGGCAAATCCCTTTATAGCGTCCTTTGCGCTGGTTTCATTACCTTACATTTTCAAGGATTTTATATTTTGCATAATAGCATATTTTATTTCCGAAAAGCTTAAGTCAAGGATAGATTTGTAACGTTTCCATCGGCAAAATAAAAGAAAAACCGACACAGTGTGTCGGTTTTTTGTATTTACTCAAGCTTCATCTGTAAAGGCTGCCCCTTGAACTGAATACCTAGATGCTCATAGGCAAGACGTGTAACGCATCTTCCTCTCGGAGTACGGCTTAAAAATCCTATCTGCATAAGATAAGGCTCGTAGACATCCTCAATTGTTATGCTTTCTTCACCGATGGTCGCTGAAAGTGTCTCGAGTCCAACAGGACCTCCATCATAGAATTTTATAATGGTTTCGAGCATTTTTCTGTCCGTGTTATCAAGTCCCAAATGGTCTATTTCAAGAGCCTCAAGAGCTTTTTTTGCCATTTCGATATTGATAACTCCGTCGCCTTTGACCTGAGCGTAGTCTCGTACTCTTTTGAGTAGCCTGTTAGCTATTCGCGGTGTACCTCTTGAACGGGAAGCAATCTCATAAGCACCCTCCTCGGTTATTTTAACGTCAAGAAGACCTGCGCTTCGTTTAACAATGGTGGCAAGCTCCTCGTGAGTGTAAAGCTCCAGCTTTAAAAGTACACCGAATCTGTCACGCAAGGGGGTCGTGAGCTGACCGGCTCTTGTTGTAGCGCCGACAAGAGTAAATTTGGGAAGCGGAACTCTTATGCTTCTTGCCGCAGGGCCCTTACCTATAATGATGTCAAGCACGTAATCCTCCATAGCGGGATACAAAATCTCCTCAATGGAACGGGAAAGACGGTGTATTTCATCAATGAAAAGAACGTCGCCTGGGGCAAGGTTGGTAAGTATAGCCGCAAGATCGCCCTGCTTTTCAATGGCGGGACCTGACGTTACACGGAAATTAACGCCCATTTCCTCAGCAATAATGCCCGAAAGGGTAGTCTTACCAAGACCGGGCGGGCCGTAGAGAAGCACGTGATCAAGGGAATCGCCTCTTCCCTTAGCCGCTTCAATGTAGACCTTTAAAAGATCCTTAACCTTTTCCTGACCGATATATTCGTCGAACACCTTTGGACGAAGACTTATTTCAACGTCTGAATCCTCGCCTGTTACTTCGGTAGAAACTATTCGGTTTTCAAAGTCAAATTCAGTTTCTTCAATCATAGGGACTCCTCCTTAAAACAGCTTTGCGAGGGCTAATGGAATTATTTTTTCTACTTCAAGCTTGGGGTCAATACCGGAAAGCGCCTTTTGCGCTTCCGCTCTTGAATAACCAAGCACTATAAGGGCATCAAGCGCCTCGGAAAGATTGCCCTTACCCTTAACCGAAGATACGGCAGGGGTGATTACGGAAGATGGCTCTGCAGGGGCAAAATACTGCTTGGACACCTTATCCTTAAGCTCGAGAACTACTCTTGCAGCTGTCTTTGCACCTACGCCGGAGGCCCTTGAAATTGTCTTTGTATCCTCGTTTATAATGGCATAGGAAAGCTTATCGGGGGTAAGGAGTGAAAGGATTGCCATGGCAGCCTTAGGTCCTACGCCTGAAACGGTTATCAGAAGCTTGAATGCGGCAAGCTCGTCATTTGTTTTGAAGCCGAAAAGCTCGCATCCGTCCTCACGAACCTGCAAATATGTGAAAAGCTTTTCTTTTTCGCCAACGTGGGCGCATACTGCGGAATATGTGTTATCGCTTACCGTAAGCTTGTAGCCTACGCCTGCGCAGTCAATTACTACGAAGCCGCCTTCACAGTATTCAAGTATTCCGTTTACGTGATATATCATATTTATTCCTCTTTTGTGTCAATGGTAGTGTTTTCTTCACTTTCGACCTGCTTGTCGGTTGGTGGTGCTTCATTCAAGGCTTCGGTACATTCCGTATCATTGCTCTGAATATCTGCTTCGCAGCATAAGGACTCGTTTGCATCATCCGT
>JAFVYY010000099.1 GCA_017508405.1 Clostridia bacterium | reverse complement strand
CAATACCAACCACAGCATATGATTTGCCATCAGAATTCATTTCAAAAGCTAACCCTTCACTTGACAGATTAGGTTCAACAGGAGAAGTTTCTGTAGTTGTGGTTTCATCGTTACCGCCGCAGGAAGCAAATATCGATACTAATACTAATACCGCTAATAAAATTGACAGTAATTTTTTCATAGCTTTTCTCCTTTTCTTTAGTGTTGTTTGGCTTTATTCTGTATTACAGCCACACTTCAACTGTGGCTGTTTTTTGTTATCTTAGCTTTTTGCAATACTGTGTGCAGAGCTTATCCGTACACTCGGAGCATTTTAAAGCGGAGTTTGAATGTTCCCAAAAGCGTTCCGGATATATAAGCACCGCAAGCTCCCATACAAGGAAGGCTACAAATGCCATAATAAGCAGGGACGTGGAATAAAAGCTCCACATAAAC
This sequence comes from Clostridia bacterium, assembly GCA_017508405.1. Lineage (GTDB taxonomy): Bacteria > Bacillota > Clostridia > Oscillospirales > CAG-272 > RGIG2000. The sequence goes on along the minus strand of JAFVYY010000099.1, from coordinate 1,597 downwards.
ATCATGGGCGTAAACATCATAAGATGATCCCAGTTGAAAATACGGCAGGTGGTACAGCATCTGTTCCTCATAATAAGACGGAAGGGACACCATATAAGCACGCAGATAAGATCGCATACGTAAAAGGCGACGCTTATTAAAAACAAAATTCCGTTTCCGATTACGTCGGTATAGTAAAGCACACCGATCACCGTAAGAAGCGCTATCCAAAGAAGAAGCACCTTATACGCCGATTTTGTGGTGGACACAATATGCTCCTTAAGAGCCTGCTTGTTTATCTTTTCCTTAATAGGCTTGAACCTGTTTTTAAACAGCTTCTGAGAACCGAGAGAAATCTTTTTCCCCACGGGTATAAGCTGACAAATTATGTCAATTATCCACACTCCCCAAAGGATATGTAGGGGCGAAAAGGACGAAAAGAAGCGGTTTCGCTCAATAACCTCAAAGTGGAAGGGCGCAATAAACGATATTAAAGCACAAAGAAAGAAAATAATAATTCTGCCAATTAGTCTTAAGATATACGTTTTTCTTGTTTTTGAAATAGGCTTCTTCATCTCAGAGTCTGCCAAAGGCGTCAAGCCACTTCGACTTGATGTAAGCGTGACCCTTAGGTGTGGGGTGAACGCCGTCGCCTATCCAATAGTTGTTTTCAGCAAGGGTGGCAAGCTTATCAAAGCCATCCTGAAGAGGAATAAAGGTAAGAGAGTACTTTTCAGCAACTCGCTTTGCCATTTCGGCTCTTTTCTTTGTTTCTACGTTGAAGTAATCCCAGTTTTCCTCAGTAGCAGCTGCCTTTAAAACAAAGGGCTCAAGAATCATTATCTTGATATCGGGAAGAGCTGCCTTTACCTCTTCAATAAGCATACAGTATATTTTGAAGAACTTGTCGGGATCAACACCGTTGGGGGAATCGCCAAGGTCGTGCCATACGTCGTTAACACCGATAAGAATGGACATTACGTCGGGCTTCAAATTAATAATATCACGCTTTATGCGAGCGTAAACGTCAACAATACGGTTTCCACTTATACCTCTGTTGAAGAACTCGTATTTAGCAGGCTCAAGATATCCGAGCTCAGCCTCTACAAGATGGGGATAACCTCTACCGAGGTTACAGTTGTCATTATAGGATCTTCCGCAGTCTGTAATGGAATCTCCCTGAAATAAAATTCTCATAGCTTATCTCCTTTAAGGCTTTTTTCTTAATTTTATCACAAAATAAAATAAAGGTCAACAAATTATTTTAAAATAACTCTATTGACATTTTATTTTTATAGTGATATAATGCTTATATATAATATTTTGCGGAGGTTCATTATGGAACACATCAAGACACTTGAAACTCGTAAGTTGTGCGACAAAAAGGGTGGCTGCGGCGAGTGCCAGACATCTTGCCAGTCCGCTTGTAAGACAAGCTGCGGTATCGCTAACCAGCAGTGCGAGAGCAAGAAAGACGGCGAATAATTACGCTAAGTGAAACGGATGTCATTCGACATCCGTTTTTTACGATTACAAACTGTAAATTTGAGTATAGGAAGATATATTATGATTCATCAATATAAACTTAACAATTTTAATATAGTTCTCGACGTATGCT
>JAFVYY010000098.1 GCA_017508405.1 Clostridia bacterium | reverse complement strand
TGATATTTGGCTACGCCAAGATATAAATTACTTTTAGCAAATAGAATATCACTGTGAACTTGTTCACAATATCACTTTTACGCAGTAAAAATATCACTTTGCTTTAGCAGAATATCACTCAATATAGTTCGACTTTCGTCTCTTGTCCTGCGCCAAAAAACGGCAGGTTTTTACCTGCCGTTTTTCTTTTATTTAATTATTTGCCTTCCTTTGCAAACTTATTATAAAGCTCCTTAACCTTGAAGAAAGCCGCCTTAGGATTACGGTATTCATCAAGAAGTCCCTTATTATTGAAGTAACGCGCACGGTTAATATCCATTGTGGGGGATGTTCTGATGTTGCAGAACTGCCAGATATAGGTTCCTCTCATATAATCTGTTTTATGGAAAAGCTCAAGACAGTATTCAATAAGATCTCTCTGATATTCCTCGCTCCAACGAACAGTATCAAAATGACAGTGATAGCCTGCAAGGGCGGCTGCGCCGAACTCACTCATAATAACAGGCTTCTTTTCCCATCCCTTTTCAATTCTGCGCTGACCGAACTGCTCTATCATCTTATTCCAATCTCCGAGATTGCCGTTATATCCGCCGTAAGTGTACCAGCCGTGATAAATATTTATGGAAATAATATCGTCAAAATCCATATCGCAATCGTACATAGGATGGCAGGAAGCGTGAGTTATAAGACGGTTACCTCCGTTTGCTCTCAAATATTTGCTCCATTTTTGGGAAACGGGATAAGAATCCTTTGAATAAGTAGGAATTTCGTTATGCATTCCCCAGATAACAATAGAAGGATGATTATAATAGTACTTAACCATCTCTTGATGCATTACAAATCCTCTTTCCATAAGGAATTCATCGGTCAAGGTCTTTTCGCTAAAGCCGACACCCCACATAGGAATTTCGCTCCAGAAAAGTATTCCACGCTCGTCAAGCATATCAAGAAAGAGTCTTGAATTCGGATAGTGTGAGCCGCGTATAGTATTACATCCCATTTCGAAAATAAGGTCAATGTCCTTTTTCATAAGCTTCGCAGGGAATGCGAAGCCCCAGTCGGGATGCTCGTCATGTCTGTTAACACCGAGAAGCTCAACCTTCTTTCCATTGAGAAGAATATCAAGGTTGCTGACCTCGACGAATCTGAAGCCCACCTTTTCAACAAGGTCGTCTGTGGAGGTTGAAGCAACGGATGTATAAAGCTTAGGAGATTCGCAGCTCCAAAGCTCTATATCGCAAAGCTCTGTCTCGGAAGTTTTGAACGCCTTTCTTTCGTGAGCGCCAAGTGTAATCTCTCCGCTGAAAATAACCTTATCTCCAACAGTAATGGTAACAGTATCGGTGATTTCTGTTCCCGTAGCGTTGTAAAGCTCCATATCTGCGCTTACATTTGCATTTTTCAAATCCTTTGAAAGAGTATATACGATATGATTGTTGATAATACACAATCCCTTAAGCTCGTGAGCGTAAACGTCTCTTGCTATACCGCCGTAGTTAAACCAGTCGGTACGCTTCTGGGGGAATGATTTTTCATTAAGAATATTATCAACCCTTACTACAAGCAAATGCTCTCCGCATTTTAAGTCATCGATAAAGAGCTGAAAGGGAGTAAATGCGCCGTAGTGATCTCCTATCTTAACGCCGTCAATCCACACGTCAGCCTGTGACATAACGCTTTCAAACTCAAGCATAACCGCACCGCCGTCAGTTTCAAAGCTTTTTTGATACCAAGCCGCACCCTCGTAATTAAGCAAACGAAGCTCATTATTCCAACAAGATGGAACTATTACCGTTTCGCCATCGGGAATACCGTCATACCATTTCTTTTCAACACCATTGTTTTCGGAATCAAGGGCAAAGCTCCATGCACCGTTTAACTCAATTACTTTTCTTGCCTTGTGCTCGTTAAATAATCTTCTCATATCTTTTCACCTTACTTTCAGTTTATTAAGAGCTTACTTACACGCTCGTTAATTAAATTATAACATATATACCGTATCTTTTGGAAGCTTTTTTCAATTTTTTATAAATATATTGACATATAATTTCTCTGATGGTAAAATAGTTGCATATACAACTGTTGCATATGCAACTATTTGGAGGAATATATGTCAAAAATTATGAAGGATATGAACATAATATCCAGATGTCAGCTTTCCTACCGTTCGGAAATGACAAGCAATGAGCTTTTGGGATGCCATCATCCCTTTGTTCTCGCTATTTGCCGCAAGCCCGGTATGACGCAGGACGAAATATCCCGCGAGCTATGTCTTAACAAAAGCACCGTCGCCCGCGCGCTTATTCAGTTAGAGGAAAAGGGATACGTTAAAAGGGAGTCAAAGCCGGACGACAAACGCTCTGTTATTGTGTTCCCAACGGATAAAATGACACAAATTTTGCCTACGGTAAAGAAAATTGCCGACAATTTCAATGAAATGATCTCCTGTGACATTTCTGAAAATGAGCTTGAAATTTTTGTTTCAGTTCTTGAAAAAATGTCGGAAAAAGCCAGAAAAATTACACAAAAAACGGAGGGAGTGGTTGAAAAATGAGATTTTTAGGTAAATATTTAAGTCCGTTTAAATGGAAAATGACTCTCGGACTTTCCATTAAGGTCGCAGGTACCGTCGTAGAGCTTTTTCTCCCCCTGATACTTACCCATATCCTTGAAAATGTAATCGGTGAAATGAATATTGCAAAGGTAATTCTATACGGCGCTCTTATGATACTCTGCGCTTTTGCGGCTTGTATCAGTAATATTGTAGCCAACAGAATGGCCTCCAAGGTATCAAGGGATTTTTCCGAAAGAATGCGTATGGATCTTTTTGAAAGAATAATGTATCTTTCCGCCAGGGATACGGACAGATTCACAATTCCATCTCTTGAGTCAAGAGTAACAACCGACACCTACAACGTACATAATTTTATCGGTATGATGCAAAGAATGGGTGTACGAGCACCTATACTTCTGATAGGCGGAATGATAATCAGCTTCGCAATGGATGCTTATCTTTCCCTCGTTATGCTTGCCACGTTCCCTCTTATATTCATAACTGTTTATTCAATATCAAAAAAAGGCGTACCCCTCTATTCGAAAGTTCAAAAATCAGTTGACTCCATGGTGAGAGTTGTACGTGAGGATGCCCAAGGCATAAGAGTAATCAAGGCTCTTTCCAAAAACGATTACGAAAACCGACGTTACGATAAGGTTAATGCGAGTCTTTCCGCTAATGAAAAGCGTGCAGGTACAATAATGGGAATTGTAAATCCCGTTATGACTCTTTTAATGAATCTCGGCATTGCCGGAGTTATTGCTCTTAGCGCATACAGAGTCCATGAGGGTAAATCAACTGCGCCCACCGTAATTGCATTTGTGCAGTATTTTACCCTTATTTCCATGGCGATGATGGCACTTTCCCGTATGTTTGTAATGTATACAAAATGCTCTGCTTCAGCACGCAGAATAGGTGAAGTAATTAACACTCCCAACACATATCAAGTAACGGAAAAGCTTGAAAATCCCGACACAGAGTACCACATTTCCTTTGATAACGTATGCTTTTCCTACTTCGGCAGAAGAAATAATCTTGAAAATATAAGCTTTAAACTTAAAAAGGGTGACAGCCTTGGCGTGATAGGCGCAACAGGCAGCGGAAAAACAACTCTTATTCGGTTGATTCTTCGCTTCTACGACGCAAATTCCGGTACAATAAAGATAAACGGTCAACCCATAAGCTCTTATTCAAGAGAGGAGCTTACATCAATGCTGGGCGTAGCGTTACAAACGGATTTTCTCTACGCCGATACCGTTGAGGAAAACATACGCTTCGGAAGAAGCATTTCAAAAGAGGATATAGAAAGAGCGGCTAAAATTGCTCAGGCTCACGATTTCATAATGGCTAAGGAGGACGGCTACGGACACGTGCTCTCCCAAAAGGGCTCAAATCTTTCCGGCGGACAGAAGCAGAGGCTTCTCATTTCCCGAGCTGTTGCATCCCAACCTGACATACTTATCCTCGACGATTCCTCATCCGCCCTCGACTACAAAACCGACGCTATGCTTCGTCGGGCTATAAGGGAAAGCATGGACAAGTCTACGGTCATTACGGTGGCGCAAAGAGTTAGCTCCGTAAAGGACTGTACTTTAATACTTGTTCTTGACGACGGAAAAATAATCGGTAAGGGAACCCACGAGGAGCTTCTTGTAAGCTGTCCCGAATATAAAGAAATCAGCGACTCACAGATGGGAGGTGCTTTAATTGAATAACGGAATGAAGCTTATGACCGCAGATCCCACAAAGGGAGGCAAGGATACAGGCACCAAGCTTTCAAGAAAGCAAAGAAACAAAATAATTCTCCGTCTCGGCGGATACGTTATACGTCAGTGGCACCTGTTTATCCCTGCGCTTATATTTACTCTTTTGTCAAATCAGCTATCCCTGCTGGGTCCTATGTATTCGGGCAGAGCCATAGATGCTATTGAAAATGCAGCGGGCGTTGACTTCTCCGCTGTGTGGGAAAACGTAATTTTAATGGTCGGCTGTTATCTTGTATCCGCAATTCTTTCCTACTGCCTTGCGGTAATAATGATACGCTTAAGCCAAAGAATAGTTTATAAAATGCGTAAGCAAGTGTTTGAAAAGCTTAATACTCTACCAGTTTCCTACTTTGACACCCATCCCACGGGAGATATCATAAGCCGTATATCCTACGATATCGACACCATAAACGCATCTCTCTCCCATGACCTTGTACAGGTTATGACAAGCGTTTATACAGTAGTCGGCTCACTTATTTTCATGTGGCGTATTTCCCGTCCTCTTATTCTTATTTTCGCAATAACTGTGCCGGCGTCCATACTTTTTACACGATACCGTTCCAAAAAGGTGCGTCCTATGTTCAGTAAACGGTCAAGAAAGCTTGGCGAGCTTAACGGCTACGCCGAGGAAATGCTGTCCGGAACAAGGACAATAGAGGCCTACGGAAAGCAGGATGAAATATCCGAACGCTTCAACAAACGCAACAAGGATACAATGGATGCGTACTACGATGCGGAATATTACGGCTCCGCCCTTGGCCCTTCAGTAAACTTTATCAATAATCTTTCAATGTCCCTTGTGGCTATGTTCGGCGGACTTCTTTATATGCTTTCTCAAAACGGCAAGATCCTTGCGGGTACGGTATTCTTTATTACTCTTGGCGGCATTGCGCAATTTGTACAGTATTCACGTAAATTTGCAGGTCCTATAAATGAATTTGCCAATATCCTTCATGAGTTTCAGTCTGCTTTTTCCGCTGCGGAAAGAGTCTTCAGAATCCTTGATGAGGAGCCCGAAGCAGAGGACGCCCCCGATGCAGCAGAGCTTACCGAAACAGAGGGGTTTGTAGAAATTGACAACGTTACCTTCGGTTATGTTCCCGAAAAAACAATACTTAAAAACGTTTCGGTTGTGGCACACCCCGGTAAGACCATAGCCATCGTCGGTCCAACGGGTGCAGGTAAAACGACGGTTATTAATTTGCTAATGCGATTTTATGATCCGCAATCGGGAGAAATACGTCTCGATTCCATCCCATCACTAAAAATCAAAAGAGAGGATTTACGTAAAGCCTACACAATGGTTTTGCAGGACACCTGGCTGTTTAACGGCTCTATTTACGAAAACATAAGATACGGTAAGGAAAATGCTACCGACGAAGAAGTAAAGGCTGCGGCTCGCTCTGCAAGAATTGATTCCTACATTGAAAGCTTACCTCAGGGATACGACACTGTTCTTTCCGATGAAGGCGTAAATATCTCAAAGGGTCAAAGACAGCTTATAACCATTGCAAGAGCAATTCTCTCCGATGCCCCCATGCTTATTCTTGACGAGGCTACGTCAAATGTAGACTCAAGAACAGAGTTCAAGATTCAAGAGGCTATGTCGAAGCTTATGGAAAACAGGACCTGCTTCGTTATCGCCCACCGACTTTCAACGATACAAAATGCCGACACCATCCTTGTTATAAAGGACGGAACTGTAACCGAGCAGGGTAACCACAAGGAGCTTTTACGTCTCGGCGGCTTCTATGCAACCCTTTACAACTCACAGTTTTCATAAACCAAAGCTATATTGGAGGGGGGAATCATCCCCCCTTTTTTCTTATTTGTACAAAAATGTAAATACCTCTTGACAAACAGATATAAAAGTATTAAAATCGTTAATCGGTAATATTCTTATTAATAATACTGACTATACTTTATAGAGGAGCTCATTATGGAAATTTTACTTTCACTTTCCATCGCTTTGTTCTCGGGTCTTATGCTCTCCCGTCTTGCAAAGCTTGTTCAGTTGCCTGCGGTTACGGCGTATCTTGTGGCAGGCGTGCTTATCGGTCCCTTCTGCCTCGGCGCATTCGGTGTTAATGGTCTCGGTTTCACCTCAATGGAGAATATTGAAAGCCTTTCCATAATCTCCGACGTTGCCCTCGGCTTTATTGCATTTTCAATCGGTAATGAATTCCGCCTTTCCGAGCTTAAGCACATCGGTAAGCAGGCTACGGTTATCGGTATTTTTCAGGCTGTATTCACAACCCTTGTTGTAGATGCCGCACTTATCGGCTTACACTTTATAATCCCCAACAAGCTTCCCTTGGAGGCAGCTATCGTCCTCGGTGCGGTTGCATCCGCAACAGCGCCTGCAGCTACACTTATGGTAGTAAGACAGTACAAGGCAAAGGGACCCGTTACGTCCACACTTTTGCCTGTAGTTGCTCTCGATGACGCTGTCGGTCTTGTGCTCTTTTCCGTTTCATTCGGCATCGCAAAGGCTATTTCGGCAGGAAGCGCAAATATAGTCTCAATCATCTGCGAGCCCCTTATTGAGGTTGTATTGTCTATTGCACTCGGTGCAGCTATGGGATATATCTTTACATTCTGTGAAAGATTCTTCCATTCACGTTCAAAGCGTCTTTCAATGACTGTTGCCTTTGTATTTGTAACAGTTGCTATTTCTATGATGTCCTTCAGCATTGGCAGCGTTCACATTTCATTCTCTCCCTTGCTCAGCTGCATGATGCTCGGTACCATCTTCTGCAATATCTGTGACTTCTCCGCAGAGCTTATGGACAGACTTGACAGATGGACTGCTCCTATGTTCATTCTTTTCTTCGTATTAAGCGGCGCAGAGCTTGACCTTCTTGTATTCTCCGATCTTATGATAGTTCTTATCGGTATCGTATACATTATATTCCGTTGCCTCGGAAAATACTTTGGAGCAGGCTTAAGCTCCTCCATTGTAAACGCTCCCGAAACCACAAGAAAATATCTCGGCATTACGCTTTTCCCTCAGGCCGGCGTTGCCCTCGGTATGGCGCTTAAGGCTGAAGCCCTCGGTCCTGTGGGCGCAATAGTTGCAAACATTACCCTTTTCTCAGTTCTTATTTATGAGCTTGTCGGACCTTTCCTTACAAAGGTTGCTCTTACAAAAGCCGGCGAAATTGACGAAAGCGGTATAACAAGCGCAAGAATAAAGGACCACAAGAGAGGCCAGCATAACAATCATCCGGGTATTTAAGCTATGAAGAGCTTCAGAAGAGTTAAGCTGGCGTGCTATTCCGCCAACATATCTATGTCAATAGTGGGAAATCTTTCCCCTATTCTCTTCCTCACATTTCATTATTTATATGGAATTTCATACACTCTCCTCGGTCTTTTGGTTCTTATAAACTTTATATCTCAGCTTTTTATCGACCTTGCTTTCTCATTCTTTTCACATAAATTCAATATACATACGGCGGTCAAAATGACCCCTGCCCTTACTCTTATAGGTCTTGCGCTTTTTGCGTTTTCACCCGTTATATTCCCCTCAAACGTTTACATTGGTCTTGTAATCGGAACGGTGGTGTTCTCCGCATCAAGCGGATTTGCAGAGGTGCTTATCAGTCCGGTTATCGCCGCAATCCCCAGTGAAAATCCGGAAAGGGAAATGAGTAAGCTCCATTCAATTTATGCCTGGGGCGTAGTCGGAGTTATTGTAGTCGGCACACTGTTTCTGCTTGCCTTTGGAAACAGATCGTGGCAAATCCTTACTATGGTATTCTGCATAGTTCCCTTAATATCCTTGATTTTATTTTCAAGTGCGAAGCTTCCCAAGCTTCAAACTCCCGAAAGGATATCAGGAGCTCTTGATATGCTTAAGCACCGTGACCTTTGGATATGCGTTTTATGTATATTCCTTGGCGGCGCTGCTGAATGTACCATGGCTCAATGGAGCTCCGGATACATAGAAATGGCTCTTGGAATACCAAAGATATGGGGTGATATCTTCGGCGTGGCATTGTTTGGTCTCATGCTCGGTCTCGGCAGAACAATGTATGCAAATTACGGAAAAAATATAGAACGTGTGCTGTTTTTAGGCGCAATCGGAGCAACTCTTTGTTATCTTACAGCATCGATTTCCGGTATTGCGGTTCTCGGTCTTATTGCATGTGCATTTACAGGATTCTGCGTTTCTATGATGTGGCCCGGTTCCCTAATCGTAGCGGAAAAACGTTTCCCGACGGCGGGTGTATTTATATTCGCTATGATGGCGGCAGGAGGAGACCTGGGCGCTTCCGTAGGTCCCCAGCTTGTGGGTATCGTCACCGATGCCGTTTCCGTAAGCTCCGTTGGTATTGACCTTGCAAGCCGACTCAACCTAACACCTGAGCAGTTGGGTATGAAATGCGGTATGCTTATAGGTATGCTCTTCTGCTTCACTGCAATTTTTGTTTATCTCTACGTTATGAAAAAGTGGAAGCTGCGCAAAATTACCGACTGAATATAAAAAATTCTCCCACAGGGCACCCTGTGGGAGATTCTTTATTTTGCTTTATTATTTAAGAAATACCTCGATTACGGGAACCTCCGTATTAGGCTTAACTGCAGGAATCTTAAATGCCACAAGGCCCTCCTTCGCGCTTCGAGCTTCGCTGAAATGATCAACGGAGCCTACTGTGTAAAGGATTTCGCTTCCGTCATGAAGGAACTGAGCATAATCAATCTTGTCACCAAGATTTTCAAACTCAAGGAAAGCGTAGGGATACTCGATAAGATGGATGTAAAGACGCTTGCCGTCCTCACTCTGTGTAAGACGTGTTCCTCTGGGAGCCTTGAATTCGGGCTCAGCCATTGTACAGTTATAAATTGAGCGGCTGTTATATTTCATCCAATCGGCATACACCTTAAGAGCGTTTTCCGCTCTGTAATCGAAGTAACCTCTTGCCGTAGGTCCTACATTCATAAGAAGATTTCCGCCTATGCAAACAGTATTGATAAGCATATCGATAAGCATTTTAGGAGATTTCCACGTCTGCTCATCTCTGAAATATCCCCATGAACCCGAGAATGTCTGACAAGCCTCCCACGTTACAAGCTCTCCCGTTTCAGCGTGCTTAACCCACTCAAGCATCTGATACTGCTCGGGAGTCCAAAGATCCTGCTCAAGGTCGGAGCGGTTATCTATAATGATATGGGGCTGAAGAGCTCTCGCTGTCTTAATAAGCTCCTCGGATTCCCAATCGTTTTTGCCCTTGCCCTCCATCCAATCGGGGAATTGGGGATTCTTATCGGTATATGAGAAGTCAAACCAGAGAATATCAATCTTACCGTAATTTGTAAGAAGCTCTGTTACCTGATCTCTCATATACTTTGCGTAACGCTTCATATCTCTGCCCTCGTTCTGCTGCTGAGCATCCTTGTCATAACGGCGAGGGTGAATTGCATCTATTGTAAAGTCGGGATGATGCCAGTCGATAAGTGAGTAGTAGAATCCTACCTTAAGTCCCTCTGCACGGAACGCTTCAACGTATTCCTTAACAAGGTCACGTCCCGCAGGGGTATTTGTGCATTTGTAATCCGTGTACTTAGTATCGAACATACAAAAGCCCTCATGATGCTTTGTAGTCATAACCACGTATTTCATACCTGCGGCTTTAGCCTGTCTTGCCCATTCTCTCGCATCGTAAAGATCCGGATCGAAATACTTGAAATACTTATCGTACTTTTCATCGGTGATGCACTCTATATTCTTTATCCACTCGTTTCTTGCGGGCATTGCATAAAGTCCCCAATGGATAAACATGCCGAAGCGGTCTTTTCTGAACCATTCGGTATCTCCCGGTGTTTTTCTTGTTACATAACTTGACATAATTTTATTCTCCTTTATTAATCGGTTTACCGTTTATTTTTATATTTTCAAAAAGGGGTTTTACGTAAACGTATTCATCCTTTCCCGGACATATTGGATACATTCCTATTGAGGAAAAAATATACCATGCCGCCATTGAGCCGTTATCCTCGTCTCCCGGGAATCCATCCTCTGCCGAAAACAGCTCTAAGCACATTTTTCTGACCACGTCTTCGCACTTTTCAATTTCTCCGACGTATCCGTAAAGATACGGTATATGAAATGACGGCTGATTTGAAATTGCGCACTGACCAAAATCGACCATTGCCATCTCTCGCATTTCATGAATTTCTCCGCCATAACCGTGAACTCGGTATTTGGGTGGCGTTAAAAACAGCTCGTCCAATTTCTTAATAAAATTTTCCTTGCCGCCGTAAAGATCGCAGAGTCCCTCTATATCATGCGGCACCCAAAAGGAATTCTGCCATGCCGAGCCCTCGGTATAGTCCCCGCCCCAGATACAGGGGTCAAAATCCTCGGACATCCTACCGCTCTCGTCCCTTCCTCTCATAAAGCCGGTCGAGGGGTCGAACAGATTTTTGTAGTTTTTGGAGCGTTCCATATATTCTTCATATATATCTTCATACCCCAGTTCTCCGGCAACTGTTGCGATACACCAGTCGCCGTAAGCGGCATCAAGCGTAAGATTTACGCTTTCTTTTTGCAGATTTTTGGGTACGTATCCATATTTTTTGTACGAAATCGCTCCGTTCCTGCCGTATCTCCTATCACTCGATTCATTATTTGCGTGATGAAGCATACCCTTAAGGGCAGTTTCCCAAAGCTCTCTTGTCCCGATTTGTTTAACGACCGCATCAGCAATAACGCAGTCTATCAAGGTGCTTGGCATACAACCTACCTCGCCTATGGACACCCATCTCGGCAGATATCCACATTCTACATAATCGGTTACAAACCCACGCAGCATTTCTCCATATTCATCCCTTGCAATCAAGGAATACAGGGGGAATAGAGTACGTGCGGTATCCCAAAAGCCCGTATCCGTATATCGCACTCCGTTATTTACGTTGCCTGTTTTTGGAACATAATGTACTTCTTTTCCATCCTTGTCTATTTCATATGCCTTGCGTGGGAACAAAAACGCTCTGTACATACATGAGTAAAAGGTAGCTAAGCGGTCATAATCATCGCTCTTTACCTCTATCCTATGCAGCTTTTCTTCCCAGCTGTCCTCGGCTAAGCCCCTTATTTCATCAAAGGCTTTTTCACCGCATTCACGCTTGAGTGTATTTTCAGCCATTTCCTCGCTTACATAGGAAATTGCTACACGTCCTTCGGCTTTTTTACCCTTTATACCGATATGAACACATGCTGTTTCCCCTTCTCCGCTATAATACGTGCGGGAAGTATCAATGCATCCGTCCAGAAATCTTACGGCAATGTAGGCTTTAAAATTTTTCGCTTCATCCTGTGAATGTCCGTCGGTAGAACCATAAAGGATGTCCTTTTCCTCATCGTAACGGTAGGTATAATTTCCTATTACAGGAAGAAATGAAAGATAAGCCTGCCTTTCATTATCAAAGCTTAAGCGAAACGCACAGCCCCTCTCCGTTGGAGTAAGTTCAAAGTCACAGTCGCAGCGTTGATATCGAATTTTCAAATAATCGGGCCTCATAACGCTTTCCCTGATCCTGTAGCCCGAAGCGGCGGCTTCTCCCGTATTGCCGATAATGTCGCTTTGAGGAGTTATTAAAAATGCGCCGTATTCTCTTATCCAAGGGCTTGGCTGATGGGTAAGACGTATACCCTCGGAAACGGGCAAATCAGGGTTGAAAAACCATCCCTCACACCCTGTATTAACCTCAGTTTGAGAGCAGAATGCAGCCATACCGAAGGGCAACTGCGTAAGCGGTAAAGTATTTCCGGTTGAATATTTCATATGGGATCTCGTTCCCATTTTTATGTTAACGTAAGGAAGATATTTCATATTAATAAGCTCCTTTTTAGCATCTTAAATAAATTATACTATAAACTGTAAATAATTTCAATAAAAAAAGACCGATTATTGTTTTTTTAAGGTCCCTTTTTTCCAAAAGGCTCCATACAATCAATAATCGGATTTTTTGTTTATATCATGCAGTCCCACACAACCTTGATATTTCTTTTGCCGTTTTCTCCGAGCCACCTTTTACTCCACCCGCATGGCAGACGGAAAAGAGGCTTTCGCACTTCGCATAAAATCAAAAGTTTGTCCTCTCCCTCCTGCACCAAAAGCTGCTCAAAGGCGCCATCTCCTATTTTCACAACGCTTATGGGTATAAATATCTTTTTAAGGTTTTTACACCATGCAAAGGAGCCTTTTCCTAAAACGGTTAAATTTGACGATAATGCGATTTTGGATAAGCTTCTGCAATAGGCAAAGGCATTGTCCTCTATTTTTTCTACCCCGTTCCCCATAATTACTGTAGTCAGAAATCTGTTTTCCTCAAAGGCTCCCTTTCCTATGGTTTTAATATAATTCGGTATTATAACACTGCTTTCCGTACCGTTATATTTTACCAACGTTGTGTTTTCTACATAAAAATTGTCTATAATGTCCATAAGAGCCTCCTATATACCATATCGGGATATTTTGATTATACCACTTTGGTATAATAATGTCAAGAACATTTTAAGAAGGTTATGTATGCGATTAAAACAGTTACGGAAGCAAAAGGGAATATCACAGCTAAAGCTCGCTATCGATTTATGTATAAGTCAAAACAGCATCAGCAGATATGAAACGGGAGAGCGTCAGGCGGATTACGCTACGCTTATACGAATAGCCGATTATTTCAACGTGTCTCTTGATTACCTTCTGGAAAGATCCGATAATCCAAAAATGAATAAGTAAAAAGCAGTCTTTACACAAGACTGCTTTTAGTTTACTTTCTTTCATCAAGAGGAATATACTTTTCTTCCTGCTTAACATTGATATATGCGGGACGGATAATTTTCCCTGCGTTCTGGATCTCTTCAATTCTGTGAGCGCTCCAGCCCGCAATTCTCGCACAGGCAAATAACGGAGTATAAAGCTCGTAAGGAAGACCGAGCATTTTATAAACGAGTCCGGAATAAAAATCCACGTTGGGGCTTACGCCCTTGTACATCTTTCTCTTCTCGGCAATAAGCTGAGTAGCAAGCTCTGCAACGGTTTCGTAAAGAATGAATTCATCCTCCATTCCCTTTTCTATCGAAAGCTGCTTCGCAAAGGAATGAAGCACCTCGGCACGAGGGTCTGATACGGCATATACCGCATGTCCCATACCGTAGATAAGTCCTGTCTTGTCAAACGCCTTTTTATCAAGAAGATCACGAAGATACTGTTCTATCTGCCCTCTGTCCTTCGTATCCTTAACATTTTCCTTCATATCATCAAACATACGGACAACCTTTACGTTAGCTCCTCCGTGACGAGGCCCCTTAAGAGAGCCGAGTGCGGCAGAGATTGCGGAATAAGTATCGGTACCGGATGATGTAACCACATGGGTTGTAAAGGTGGAGTTGTTTCCGCCGCCGTGTTCTGCATGAAGGACAAGACAAATATCAAGAAGTTGTGCTTCAAGAGGGGTAAACTTGCCATCCTCACGAAGAATGTACAAAAGATTCTCGGCTGTAGTATATTCCGCCTTTGGAAAATGTATGAACAAGCTGTTGTTATTATGATAGTGCTGATATGAGTGATATCCGTATACGGAAAGCAACGGGAACGTGGAAATAAGCTGCAAGCACTGTCTTAAAACGTTAGGCACAGAGATATCATCAGGATTTTCATCATATGCGTAAAGAGCAAGAACAGAACGGGAAATCATATTCATCATATCCTTACCGGGCGCCTTGAGGATCATATCGCGAACGAATGACGGGGGCAGGGAACGGTATGACGCAAGCTGCCTTTTGAACTCATTCAGCTCATCCCTCGTAGGGAGCTTTGAAAACAAAAGTATGTATGTGGTCTCCTCAAATCCGCTGCCGCCTTCCTTTAAAAAGCCCTTAACAAGCTGCTTTACGTTGTATCCGCGGTAGTAGAGCTCACCGGGGCACTGTATAACGTTACCGTCGCCGTCAACCTCTCTAGACTTTACGTTTGAAACCTCCGTAAGTCCGGTTACGACACCGAATCCTCCCGCATCACGGAGTCCTCGTTTTACGTCATATTGCTGATACATTTCTGGAACAATATTATTATTTTCACAGGATTTTTTTGCAAGCTCCTCAATATACGGAGTTATTTCCGAATAATTCATTCTGCCTCCTTTTCCCGTTAAACAATGCCGTATATAAAAATCGGCATCCGGCTGTTAAAAATCAAAGCCGTACACGGGGGGTTAGAAATTTTTCTTTGCTATATTTTATCATAACATATTATGTATTGCAAGAAAATTTTAGTAATTTTTATATTAGCTTCGTTAAAAAATCAAAAATGCGACACAGGGTGTCGCATTTTATTACTGCTTTATTCTTTTTACGGTGATTTTTGAATCGTTTGAGAACGGTTTTTCGCAAGAGGTAATCCTTATACGGTAAGCATAATCTATCTCCTCGGGTAAGCTTATGCAGATTTTGCCGTCAGCAGTCTGTCCCTCAATAATTTTAACAAAGCGGGAGCCGTTAAATACACAGAGCGTGTATTCACAGTTCTTTACTCCCTCGACCGATACGTAATTAAAGGGGAAAACTCCGCCAAGGTTTATATCTATTTCACTATCGGTTTTTTCGACCTTGCAAAGAGGATCATCCGTATAATTTACAGACACATTATCCGCTTTTTTATTCGTTTCCTCATATTTTAGCATATAAATGCCGAAGCCGTATATAAGAGGTTCTCCAAGGGCGGAAATCACCTTTATTTTAATTTTATCGCTTACAACGGTTCCTGTTCGGAAAGCAAGACGGTTCCCTACGCATTTGCTTCTCTGTAAAATGATCCATTCCCCGTTTACGCATGCGGATATCTCGATATCGGTTATTCTGTGACCGGCACCGTTCACCTCACGAAGCGTTACCGTATTAAACTCTTTCTCACCGTCAAGAAGAACCGTTATTTCATGGGCAGTGCAACCGTCCTTTGGTGAATAAAAATAGTTATCGTCCTCGGAAATAACAGCCTCGGGCGTACATCCGAGCCTTGCGTTGTCCGCTATAATTTTGCAATTATCGCAAAGATTGTTTTCAAAAGCCATCTTTAAGGTCTTATTAAACGCAGCGAGGGATCTTACGTCATTTTCGTGTACCAGTCCGCGTCTGTCCGGAGGCAGATTAAGAAGAAATCCGGCATTTGAACCAACGGATGTAAACCACAGATCAACAAGATTTTCCGGTGACCTTACACTCTCATCCTGTGAATTGTGATAGAACCAGCCGGGCCGTATGGAAACGTCCACCTCGGCAGGAATAAATCTTTTACCGTCAAGCTTTCCGCTGTTGAGCTCCGACGTGGTTTCAACTTCAAGAGAAATCGGGTCAATCGTTGCGTAACAGGGCTTACCGGCTATACCCTTTTCATTTCCTACCCAGCGAACGTCTACCCACGGCGTTGCACCGAGGGAACCGAATATAACGGCATCGGGTTGAAGGGTACGAACCGTATTAGCCCATCTTTCCCAATCGTATACTGCCTCCGTACTTCCTGCTCCGTCCCACCAGCATTCCCATATTTTTCCGTAATTTGTAAGGAGCTCTGTAAGCTGGCCAACGTAAAAATCGTTATATTCATCCTTGCCCCACGTAGGCTCGTGCCTGTCCCAGGGAGAAAGATAAATACCCGCCTTTATTCCATATTCGGCACAGGCATCCGTAAACTCTCTTACAATATCCCCCTTGCCATTTTTGTACGGAGAATTCTTTATGCTGTGTTCTGTGTACTCGGTCTGCCACAAGCAAAAACCGTCATGATGCTTTGCGGTAATTATTGCGGCTGTAAAGCCCGCTTCCTTAACCGTCTTTACCCATTGTCTTGTATCAAGCTCCGTAGGGTTGAAGGTACTTGGACTTTCCGTTCCGTCACCCCACTCCTTATCGGTAAAGGTGTTCATACCGAAATGAAAAAATATCATTCTTTCCCGTTTATACCATTCAAGCTGTCTTTCATTCGGAAGCGCCCCCAGAGGGCTTAACCCGTATTTTTTAAAATCGAACATATTACTTCTCCAAAATCTCAAAGGCGCGTCTGTAAAGCTCCTTGAAGAATTCCTCGTTTTTGGGATATTTTTTAAACGTAATGCTCATATCGGTAATTTCATCCAAAAGCGCTACTGTTCTTTCTTTTCCTATCTTATCTTCCACAAGAGTAAGGAAACGAACGTCATCAATAGCCTCCTTGAACACCTTTTGACGCAGGGATGGAATCACCCCGTTTTCGTAGGGATAAACACTGAAAGCGTCACCTGAAGGGAATGCTCCTCCGGCATCTGTTACCTCATAAGGGCTTATATGCTTTTTAGAATACTGTGTGTTATAGAAATTGTAGCCCCAATGCAGGAATCCCGCAATTCCGTATTTATATATCTGCGTACCGATAATTCTGTTTCTTGCCGACGGCATTGAGAAGAATCTGTTTGCAACCTCTCTTGCCTGAGCGCAGCAGTAGTAACACCAAAGGCCCTTAATATCAGCCTCAATAAACGGCTCGAGAGCATTTGAGCCGACAACGGGAGTTGATACAAGTCCCTCCTTATAATATTCAAAATGCGAAAGAGCATCTATGTGATTACAGCCCTTGATCAAGGGCTTAAGAACTGATGCCGCCTGTCTGTATGATTCAAGCTGTTCTCCGTTAGGCTCATCCGATACGTGGAAATACAGTCTCGTTTTATCAATTCCTTTTTTCTCAAAGGTATCTATGATCTTCGGTACTAAACAATTAAGAAATTCTCCGTATTCGGGGGACTTAGCATCGGTTTCCCAACCGAAAATTCTCTTTTCCTCACCGTTCACCTCAGCCATAACCTTCGGCGCAAACCGTGCGCCCCACTGGGTAAAGAAATGATTTATTTCAAAATTTCTTATTCCGTTTTCCAATGCAACGTCAATAAATCGCTCAAGCCTTGAAAGGTCTATTTCATATCCTCTATCTGTCTTAACTATTTTTGCAAGCTGAACCGTTGTACGCTCACCCCCCACCTCGGTATCGAGAGGAGGAGTCAAAACAGGAGTTAAAACCGTATTCATTCCGTGGCGTGTTGCAAGAGCAATATACTTACCGATAAGCTCCCAATGCAGCTCCGAAAACACCTCTGTCCCATGGTAATCCGCAATGCAGTCCGTATGGAACCATTGAGTAAAATTAAGAGTCTGCTCAGGCAAAACAACGTCGTGAATTTTAAGTATGTATGTTTTCAGACATACCTCGTCGTTTCCCTTGAAAAATCTAATATTTATTGGATATTCGCCCGCTTTTTCGTCCTTATCTATCAAAACATTTATCCACAGGGTAAGGTATTCTCCGTCAACCAAGGAGATCCTTCCGTCTGTTATCGGGAAAAGAGGATCAGGGAATATTCCGCTGTCAACCGTAATATAGTTATCATCGTAAGCCTGAGGATAGGCGGATAATTGGGAGGGAACGTAACCGACACGATAAACAGCGATCTGTGATTTAAGCTTCGTTTCCAGACAAAAGCTATACTCGCCGTTTCCCATAATTGCTATCTGATAGGAAGCATCCTGTCCCTTTGCATAGTCTCCGAAGGACTCCTCGTTTCCGTATATTTTATCGGGAAACACCTTTGTAAGGGAGGAAAGCTGTACTGCGTTAAATAAAGGCTTCATACTTATTCTCCTATATGTAATTCTTTAAGGTTATTTTATCATACGTCGAAAAAAATTTCAATGTGGACGGCAAATTTTCTTGCAAGTGCCGATATATTATGGTAGAATAATTATATATTTTATTTTCAGGAGTTAATTATGAAAAGAGCAAGCGGCGTTCTTCTGCACATCTCTTCTCTTTGGGGCGAATATTCCGAAGGCTCCCTCGGTAATGCCGCAAAGGAGTGGATAGACTGTCTTGCAGAAAGCAAATTTACATATTGGCAGATACTTCCGTTCTGCCTACCCGATGAATACAATTCACCGTATAAGTCATATTCCGCATTCAGCGGCAATCCATATTTTATAGACCTTGACGTTCTGCTTTCAAAAGGGCTTATCACAAAGGAAGAGGCGGAGGCGGCGAAGCAAGCATCCCCCCATCTTTGCGAGTTTGACAGACTTAACGAAGAAAGAATACGTCTTCTTAAAAAGGCGTCGGAAAGATTTTTCGAGCTTGAAAAAATGGATGAGTTCTTTGAAAGATTTCCTCATACCGAATCCTTTTGTAAGTTCATGGCGCTCAAGGAAGCAAACGGAATGAAGGAATGGTACGAATGGACGGAGAATGAATACGATGAAGCCGTATTTTTCCAATGGAAGTTCATTCAGTATATGGTATTTACTCAATGGTTTGAAATAAAGGAATATGCAAATTCAAAGGGCGTTAAGATAATTGGTGACATTCCGATTTACGTTGCCCACGACAGCTCCGACGTATGGGCGCAGCCCGAACAATTTCAGCTCGATAAGCGTAATCAGCCAACGTCCGTTGCAGGCGTACCTCCGGATTATTTCAGTGAGGACGGTCAGCTTTGGGGCAATCCTCTTTACAACTGGAAGCTTATGAAAAAGGACGGATACACATGGTGGCGTGAAAGAATGAAATTTATGTGTGAGCTTTTTGACGGTGTACGCATAGATCATTTCCGAGCTATAGAATCCTACTTCTCCATTCCCGCAGGTGAAAAGACTGCTAAAAACGGTAAGTGGGTCAAGGGCCCCGGCATGGGCATAATTAAGGAATTCAAAAAAATCTGCGGCGACAAGCTCATTATTGCCGAGGATCTTGGCGATATCACCCCCGAGGTCTATAAGCTTGTTTGCGATAGCGGTTTCCCCGGAATGAGAGTCCTTCAGTTTGGACTTTTGGGAGATAACAATTCAACCCATCTGCCCCATAATTATTCAAACAACTGTGTTGCATATACGGGCACGCATGACAATAACACTCTTCTCGGCTACGTTTGGGAGCTTTCGAAGACCGACAGACAGCGCTTCCTTGACTACTTTGGCTATGAAAGCGCTAACTGGGATAACTGCTATGACACGGTTATACGGTCCATGCTTGCCAGTCACGCAGGTCTTGTTATATTCCCTGTTCAGGACCTTTTGAAGTACGGACGTGACACTCGTCTTAACACTCCCGGAAGCAGCAAGGACAACTGGGCGTTCCGTATAACCAGAGAGCAATTTATGGATATAGACAGAGAAAAGCTTCGTATTTGGAATGAGGTTTACGGAAGA
>JAFVYY010000001.1 GCA_017508405.1 Clostridia bacterium | reverse complement strand
GCAGACGCATTGCGTCTGCTTTTTGTTATCTTGATACCCTATAGGTATACGTCTGACCTTCTTTTATTTTAACGGAGCTTACACCTTCCATTGAATACGCTCCGTCTACGTAAAGCGCCCAATAGGTTCTGTCTTTATTAAAATCCTGTGTTATACCGTTTACCTTTTTAACGTAAAGGCCGTATATATCATTTTCGCCCTCTATAAGTTCATGCTCCAGAAGAGCGTCCGAAAGAACTGTTTTATCCGTTTTGATAGTAAAGGTTACCATCTTGCCGTCAAAATGCTCGACCGTAAATATTATAGTCGTATTGCCGTCACCGAGAACCGTATCCTCCTCGTACAGCATTTTACCGCCATCTGCGTCAGCGCAGGAAAAGGCAAATACGCACATAATAAAAACTAATGCTAAAGTAATGTATTTTTTCATTTTTTACCTGTTTTGCACAATAAATTATATAACGGTGTCATTTTTTCAAGAAATGCTGAAGCTCATCCATAAAGGTTTCAACATCCTTGAACTCGCGATAAACCGACGCAAAGCGCACATATGCTACCGCATCCTTACTGCGAAGCTCCTTCATTACCATTTCTCCAAGCTCAACTGACGTTATTTCGGTTTTCAGGGAATTTTGAAGCTCCGATTCTATTTTATCAGCTATTTTTGATGAGTCCACAGGGCGCTTTTGACACGCTTTCATAAGACCCGACAAAAGCTTACTTTTATCAAAATATTCACGTGAGCCGTCCTTTTTTATAACTATAGGCTGAATGGTTTCTATTATTTCATAGGTCGTAAATCTCGCCTGACAGTTGAGACACTCACGTCTGCGCTTTATACTGGAGTTTTCGTCTACGGGACGTGAGTCCGTTACCTTACTTTCCTCGTGGCCGCAATGGGGACATTTCATATCAAGCACCTCATTATTTTATATTTATTTTATTTTACCATAAACAAGTAAAAAAGTAAAGAGTACGACGTAAAATCGTACTCTTTATCATTTTATTCAATAATCAGAGCTGCTTTGCCTTTTTGTTCTTAAGGTACTTAATAACGAAGAGAGTACCGATAAGAAGAGCGATGGAAGCAGGAATTGCAAGGTATGCAACCCAGTCAGCTGCTAATGTAAGAACGCCTGCCAAAATGAAGGACACGAAGGAAACTCCTGCTATTGTGATAGCATAAGGAAGCTGTGTCTGAACGTGCTCAACGTGGTTGCACTGCGCACCTGCGGACGCCATAATTGTGGTGTCGGAGATAGGTGAGCAATGGTCGCCGCATACAGCACCTGCAAGACAAGCGGACATACCGATCGTACCGAGAACAGTACCTGCGGGGAATACAGCAAGAACGATGGGAATAAGAATGCCGAAGGTACCCCATGATGTTCCAGTGGAGAACGCGATTACGCAAGCTACGATAAAGATGATAGCAGGCAAGAATACCTTGAGGTTTTCAGCACCACCGAGAAGGTTGTCAACGAATACGTCGGAGCCGAGAAGGCCTGTCATATTCTTAAGAGCTGTTGCGAATGTAAGGATAAGGATAGCGGGTACCATTGCGATAAAGCCCTTGGGAATTGAATCCATAGCTTCCTTAAAGGTGATAGCCTTACGGCACATAAGATATACTATTGTGAAGATGAGAGCTATGATAGAGCCCCAGGGCAAGCCAACTGTTGCATCGGTATTACCGAAGGAGCCGATAAAGTCAAGATAGTATTCGCTTGAGCTATCAAAGAATCCGCCGTTATAGATAAGAGCGACTACGCAAGCTACGATAAGAACTACGATAGGGAGGATAAGATCGAGAACTCTGCCGTTTTCGGAAGTGCCGTCGTTTTTATCCTCAGCCTCAATTGCGCCGAGATCGCCTGTTGTCTGTGCCTTGAACTCTACGCCTGCCATCTTGCCGTAGTCAAAGCCCATAACAGCAATCATTACAACGAAGATGAGAGTAAGAATGGAGTAGAAGTTAAAGGGAATTGCTGTTACGAACATCTTAAGACCGCTTGTTCCCTCGGGAGCGTATGCAGAAACTGCAGCAGCCCATGAAGAAATAGGAGCGATCATACAGATAGGAGCAGCTGTTGCGTCAATAATGAATGCAAGCTTTCCTCTGGAAATTCCGTGGCTGTCTGTTACAGGACGCATAACGGAGCCAACTGTAAGGCAGTTGAAGTAGTCATCAATGAAGATAAGAACGCCGAGAATGAAGGTAGCAATTGCGGCGCCAACCTTAGTCTTGATGTTCTTCTGCGCCCACTTACCGAATGCCTTGGAGCCGCCTGCCTTGTTAACAAGGATAACCATTGCGCCAAGGATAACGAGGAAGATAAAGATACCTGCAGTACCGGAAACAGCCTCGATAAGACCGTCGCTTACAGCAGCGTCAATAGTCTTGGGTATGTTATAGCTTGCGTTGAGAAGTGCGCCGATAACGATACCGATAAAGAGTGAGGAATAAACCTCTTTTGTGATGAGTGCAAGAACAATAGCGATAATAGGTGCTGCCAAGGACATAAAGGTACCGAAGTATCTTGAATCCATTGTTCCGTCGCCGCCGCAAGTGCCGCAGGAGTTACTGTGAGTAACGTTTGCTTGGCAATACTCACAATTTTCATTGCCGGTACATTCAACAATGCCAGTGCCTCCGCAATCGGGACAGTTGCCTTCTCCGGCTCTTACAACAATGCTGCAAACCACAAGAGCGATAAGCAATACTGTAAGCACGGATACCATTACAATGTTCTTCTTGCTTTTGAAGAATTCATTAAACATTTGTGCTTTCCTTTCAAATTGTATATTTTATTTTTCTTCGTCAGGGGTAATAACCGCAATTCCCAATTCCTTAAGATCGTCGGGATTTGCGAAGGAGGGACACTTGGACATAAGCTCGGAAGCGTTTTGCATCTTGGGGAATGCAATAACCTCACGAAT
Organism: Clostridia bacterium; assembly: GCA_017508405.1. GTDB lineage: Bacteria > Bacillota > Clostridia > Oscillospirales > CAG-272 > RGIG2000. Next base: position 27,715 of record JAFVYY010000001.1, on the reverse strand, counting down.
ATCCTCAAGTCCCAAAAGGAGAGTTACGAGTCTGTCAAGACCGAATGCAAGTCCGCCGTGTGGAGGTACGCCGTACTTGAATGCATCAAGCAAGAAACCGAATTTTTCCTGCGCATCCTCCTTGCCAATACCGAGGATGGAGAACATATGCTCCTGCATTTCGGTGGTATGGATACGGATGGATCCTCCGCCAAGCTCCGTACCGTTAAGAACGATATCGTATGCTCTTGCGCGTACTCTGCCGGGATCTGTGTCAATAAACTCATAGTCCTCTGCCATAGGAGCTGTAAAGGGATGGTGCATAGCGTAGAATCTTCCATCCTCCTCGCTGTACTCAAAGAGGGGGAACTCAGTTACCCAAAGGAACTTGAATTCATCTGCCTTAAGAAGTCCGAGACGCTTAGCACATTCACAACGGAGAGCGCCGAGGGTGTCGAATACAACCTTATTCTTATCTGCTACAACAAGCACAAGGTCACCGTCGCAAACGTCCATTGCTCTCATAATTTCAGCGTTTTCGCTTTCGGAAAGGAATTTAGCGTAGGATGAAGAGATCTCACCGTTTGTCTTCTTGAGCCAAGCAAGTCCCTTTGCCTTATACTGCTTTGCAACCTCTGTAAGAGAGTCGATTTCTTTTCTCGAGAACTTGGCGCCGCCCTTAACATTGATAGCTCTTACGCTGCCGCCGTTTGCAATTGCGCCTGCAAATACCTTGAATTCTGTATTTTTAACAACATCTGAAATATTCTTAAGCTCAAAGCCAAAGCGCATATCGGGCTTGTCGGAGCCAAAACGCTCCATAGCCTCATGCCATGTAATTCTCTCAAAGGGAGTCTTTATCTCCTTGCCCATAAAGTTATCAAAAATGTACTTGATAAAGCCCTCGTTGATTGCGATGATCTCATCCTCATCGGTAAAGGAGATCTCCATATCTATCTGTGTAAATTCGGGCTGACGGTCTGCGCGAAGGTCCTCGTCTCGGAAGCAACGTGCGATCTGAATATAACGGTCAAAGCCTGAATACATAAGGAGCTGTTTATAGATCTGAGGGGACTGGGGAAGAGCATAGAATTTACCGTTATGCACACGGCTGGGAACAAGATAGTCACGAGCTCCTTCGGGTGTGGGACGGATAAGATTGGGAGTTTCTATGTCTATAAATCCGTTTTCATTAAAATAGTTTCTTGTAAGATTTGTTATCTTGGAACGGGCAATAATATTTCTCTGCATATCGGGACGGCGAAGGTCAAGATATCTGTGCTTCAAACGAAGATCTGCCTTAACGTCGCTGTTTTCCACGATTTCAAAGGGAGGTGTCTGAGCCTTTGTAAGGATCTTAAGCTCCTTTACCGCAATTTCGATTTCACCTGTGGGAATATTCTTGTTTACTGCGCCCTCTCCTCTTGCTCTTACCGTACCCTTAGCGCATAGAACAAATTCCGCACGGACAGTAAAAGCCTTTTCAAAGGATGCTCTTTCGGTGCTATCGTCAAAAGCAAGCTGAACTATACCTGTTCTGTCACGGAGGTCAATGAATATAAGAGAGCCAAGGTCTCTCTGCTTCTGCGCCCAACCGAGAACGCAGACCTCTTTGCCCAAATCTACCTTGGTTACCGTACCGCAATAATGGGTACGCTTATCATTTTTTTCGAATTTTTCCATTTTATATCTCCTCTGCGAGAACACCGTAAATATTATCTATTTCTATTTCACGCTGTTCACTCATTTTCATATTCTTAAGCTGGGCGCGTCCGCATTCAAGCTCACTGTCACCGATAATAAGAGTGTATTTTGCGCCTATTTTATCAGCGTATTTCATCTGAGCCTTTAAGCTGCGGGCACAGATATCACATTCTGCGTAAATGCCCTTATCTCTCAAGTCGGATACGATCGCCAATGCCTTAGCCACCGCATTTGCTCCTAAAGGAGCAATATAAAGCACAGGCTTGTTTGCCTCGATTTCTCCGCAGCCGCTTTCCTTCATTGCAAGAATAACTCGGGTAAGTCCCATACCGAAGCCGATGCCGGGAAGAGCAGGACCGTCGAGCTGCTGCATAAGTCCGTCGTATCGTCCGCCTCCGCAAACTGTACTTTGAGCGCCTATTCCATCGCAAATAAACTCAAATACTGTCTTTGTATAGTAGTCAAGTCCTCTTACGATTCTTGTATTTACAGTATACTCAATACCCATAGCGTCAAGGTATTTTTTCAGACTTTCAAAATGCTCGTTACACTCGGGGCAAAGATAATCCACCGTGCTTGGCGCATCCTTTGCTATCGCAGAGCAAATCGGGCTCTTACAGTCAAGAACTCTTAAGGGATTTGTCTTAAGTCTTTCCTTGCAGGTGTCGCAAAGCTGTTCCTCGTTCTTTGAAAAATAATCGACGAGCGCATTTCTGTAATCGGGACGGCAGCTTGGACATCCGATGGAGTTGATATGAAGCTTAACACCCTTTATACCAAGCTCCTTAAGCAATGTGTGCGCAAGGGAAATTACGGTTGCGTCGGCAGCGGGAGATGCCGCACCGAACATTTCCGTACCGAACTGAAAGAACTCACGGCTTCTGCCTGCCTGAGGCTTCTCGTAACGGAAGCAGTTTATTAAGTAGTAATACTTTAAGGGCATTGCGTCGGAGGTCTTACCGTTTTCGATAATTGCTCTAACAACGGATGCAGTACCCTCGGGACGAAGGGCGAAAACTCTGCCCTCCTTATCGGTAAGAGTGTACATTTCCTTCTGCACAACGTCGGTAACCTCGCCAACACCTCTTTTGAAAAGAGCAAGATCCTCAAACGTAGGAGTTCTGATTTCACCAAAGCCGAAGCGTGAAGCAACGTCTCTTGCCTTTTCTTCTATTTTATGCCAAAGAGCAACGTCCTCCGGAAAGATATCCATCGTACCTCTCGGCTTCTGAATTTTATTTGCCATAACAAAACCTCGCTTACGCGCAAATGTGTACACACAGACGCATATTATTATAATAAAAGATTTATAGCATTTATTATAACAATTTTAATAATCTGTGTCAATACAATTAAGAAAATTTATGGCTATAAAAAGAAAAAAGGATTTTCGGCTCTGCGAAAATCCTTTAGCTGTTTGGTTTTACACGTTTGCTATTTCGAAATTGTCCTCTTCATTAAATGCGTATTTCGCATTTTCAAGCTGATCGAAGTATGCCTTGATAACCGCACCCTCAAGCTCGGCTCTGAATTCTGCGTTGATCGGATGCACTATATCGCGGAATGTGCCGTCGGGATTCTTTCTGCTCGGCATAACGATAAAATATTTATCCCTTGCGTTGATCACCTTTATATCGTGAACCGCAAGAGCTCCGTCAAAGGTTACGGATACAACCGCCTTCATAGGTCCGTCCTCGAAAAATTTTCTTATTTTGATATCTGAAATTACCATTTTTATGTCCTCCATTTTGTAAAAGTCGGCAATACCGTCTACAAGTACAATTATATCAACGAATTGTGAACTATGTTGGTTAAAAATGAAATCTTTATGTGAAATCGATTAATATTTTTTGTGAAATAATATTGAAAAAGGTCTAAAAAAGGAGAATTATATGGATTCTTTAAAAAATGCTTACGGAGAAAAGACGCTTAAGCAGATTTTCAAAAACGCAAAAAAAGTATTTTTTGTCGGTATAGGCGGTATAAGCATGAGCTCTCTTGCTGAGTACTGTATATATCTCGGCAAGGAGGTATACGGATATGACAGAGAAAGGAATGAAGCATGTAAAAAGCTCGAAAGAGTGGCTAAAAAAATAAAATACTGCTCAACTCCGGACAGCGCAAGCCATATGGACCTTGTAGTTTATACGTCAGCCATGAGCCACGATAATTTTGAAATTCAATGCGCAATAAGGGAACGGCTTCCTCTTGTATCGAGGGCTGAGCTGCTTGGATGCATTATGTCCGATTTCACACACAGAATAGGGGTTGCGGGTATGCATGGGAAAAGCACTGTAACGTCCCTTATCGCCCACATATACGAATACGCAAGTCTTAACCCAACGGTCTTCTGCGGCGCTGTCATGAAGGAATATTTAAGCCCGTATAAATTCGGCACAAAGGAAAATATAATCTTCGAAGCATGCGAATATAAGGACTCCTTTCTCGAATTTTGCCCTACGGATGCAATTATTTTGAACATAGACAGGGATCATCCCGATTATTTCAAGACTGACGGTCAGATAATTTCATCCTTTCAAAAATACGCAGATAAGGGGGACAGAGTCTTTATTAATGCAGACGACAATATGTCAAGCCTTTTGAAAATAAAATCGCCTGTGACCTTTGGTATCAGCTCGAGAGCAGTCTACGAGGCAAAAAACATTTGCACAAAATACGGTACAAAATTCACGGTTTACAGAGGAAGCACGCCCGTTACAGATTGTACCCTTAAGCAAAGCGGAGAGCATATGATATATAACGCTCTTTGCGCCTTTGCCACAGCCTATGAAAACGGAATCCCGAAGGATGCGATAAAGGAAGCGATCTACACCTTTAAAGGAAGCGAAAGACGGCTCGAATTTTACAAAAAAGTCCAAGGGGGTGGCTCGGTTTTCTTTGATTACGCCCATCATCCTGCAGAAATCAAGGCAACGATAAGCGCTCTTTCGGAAATGCGATTCAGTAATATTCTATGCATTTTCCAACCCCACACATATTCACGCACCTATGCCCTTTACAAGGAATTTGCAGCATGCGCAAAGGGCGCTGCCCGTCTGATAGTTACGGATATTTATCCCGCAAGGGAAGAAAATATATACGGTGTCTCGCAAGAAGCCCTTGCTAAGGATATGGGCGGAGAATACATTTCATCCATTGAAGAAATCTCAAATGAAATAAAGAATTGCAAAAACGATGCTATTGTAATAATGGGCGCAGGGGATATAATAAAAATAAAAAAGTTTTTATAATAATCGCCTATCTATTTACTTTGGGAACTTTTTGTGATAAAATAAACTGAATAAATAAAAAGGAGGCAAGGCTATGGCAGATAAGCAATATTCCTTTCTTGCGGGAGTATACGACTCTCTTAATTCCGATTTTGATTATGACGCATATGCAAAATATCTTGACAGGGAAATAAGAGATAACGAAAAAATCCGTTCATCCCTTGTTCTTGATCTTGCCTGCGGAACGGGAAAGATCACCTTCGCTCTGCGGGATATGGGCTACGATATGACCGGCGTTGATCTGAGCGAGGATATGCTGTCGGTTGCCCGAGATATATGCTATGAAAGCAATATATCCGATATTCTTTGGCTTTGTCAGCCTATGCAGGAGTTCGAGCTTTACGGCACGGTAGATGCCTGCGTTTGCTGTCTTGACAGTCTCAACTATTTAACTCGTTACGGTGATCTGAAAAAATGCTTCAGCTTAGTTCACAACTATCTTATCCCCGACGGAGTGTTTGTATTTGATATTAATACTCCATATAAATTTGAAAACGTGTACGGAAGCAATGCCTACGTATTGGAGGACGAGTGCTCCCTTGTGGCGTGGCAGAACGAATATAATAAGAAAACGGGAATATGCAAATTCTATCTTAACATTTTCGTCCAAAACGAGGATGGCTCCTATGACAGATTTGATGAAATACAAAGGGAAAAGTGCTACTCCGTCGGAAGGGTAAAGAAGGCTCTTTGCGACTGTGGATTTGAAATTATAAAGGTATGCGGCGATTTAAACGGAACCGCACTTTCCGATACTGACGAAAGATGCTATATTACCGCAAGATGTAAAAAATAAGAGGTTATTATGGAAAACAAAAAATCAACTATTCTTCGCGCTATGACAAGTGACGGAAGCGCAAGAGCATACGTTATCAATTCAAAGGAAATCGTAAATCAGGCAATTAAATATCACGGTACGGCACCTACGGCTTCTGCCTTGCTCGGCAGACTTCTTACAGCTTCATCCGTTATGGGTACGATGCTTCCCGAAAAAGAAAATCGCTTGACTGCTACGATCAAGGGCGACGGCATTGCGGGTACCACCCTTGCCTGCGCCGATTACTACGGAAACGTAAAGGGATATATTGCAAATCCGTCTGCTGACGTTCCAAATAAGCCCAACGGAAAGCTTGACGTTTCGGGAATTGTGGGAAACGGACTTTTCTGCGTTTCAAAGGACGTTGGTGACGACGTGCCCTTTAACGGAACCATTGAGCTTGTAAGCGGTGAGGTTGCCGAGGATATTGCTCAATACTATGCGGTAAGCGAGCAGACTCCCACCCTTTGCGCCCTCGGTGTTCTTATTGATACCGATCACACTTGCCGTGCGGCAGGCGGCGTATTCGTTCAGCTTTTACCGTTCCCCGATGAAGCGGTAATTGCAAGATTGGAAGAAAACGCAAAATTCTTAAACAATATTTCGACCAAATTCGACGAGGGACTTTCCAACGAGGAAATCTTGAAGATTGCTTTGAACGGCATAGAATATGACCTTTTTGATGAGCTGGAGGTCGAATACAAGTGCGACTGCTCCGTTGACAGAATAAAAAGAGCCATAATAAGCCTCGGCAAGGACGAGATCGAAAGTATTTTTGCAGAGCAGAGAGAAAACGGTCAGGAAGAAAAAATCGAGCTGGAATGTCATTTCTGCGACAAAAAATACGCCTTCCACAGGGAAGACGTGGACAAGCTGTTTTGAAATGAACATTGAACCTATTGCTAAAATAGAAACGGACTTCCCGACCAAATTTGGAATCCCGCGTCAAAGCGGTATCGTCAAAGACCTTTACGGAAAGATCGTATTTGAAAAGAAATACAGAGGACCCGACTCCATCCGAGGCATTGATGAGTTTTCCCACCTTTGGGTAATATGGGGATTTTCGGAAAATGAGGGAAGAGAGTATACCCCGACTGTGCGGCCGCCCAAGCTTGGCGGGAACAAGCGAATGGGTGTCTTTGCAACACGCTCCCCCTTCCGTCCGAACGGCCTTGGGCTTTCATGTCTTAAGCTTGAAAGAGTGGAATACAGCGAGAAGGACGGATACGTGCTTATAGTTTCGGGAGCCGATATGGTAAGTGGTACTCCTGTTTACGATATAAAGCCCTATCTTGCATACGCTGACAGCATACCGTCGGCAAAGGGCGGATTTACAGAGAGCTTAAGCATATCTCGCCTTGAGGTAAAAGTGGAAAACGAGCTCCCCGACACCTTTCCAAAGGAAAAATCCAACACCCTGTATCGCATTTTGGCTGAGGATCCACGTCCGTCATATATTAACGACGGAGAGAGAATATACGGATTTCTCTTCTGTGAGCATGAAATAAAATTCAAGGTTAAGGATAAATGTCTTACCGTAATATCGGTAGAAAAGAGGATACCATGAAAAGAATACTTGTAGTAAGCTCCGCTAATATGGATATGGTTATGAACGTTGATTTCGTACCCGTTGGCGGTCAAACTGTTATAGACAAGGGCACTTATACCTACGTGCCGGGTGGCAAGGGAGCAAACTCAGCCGTTGCATTTTCCCGTCTCGGTGCTAAATGTGTTTTTTTGACAAAGCTGGGCGAGGATTCAAACGGCGATGCCCTTTTGAGCCTTTACGAAAAAGAGGGTATGGACGTTTCCTACATAAAAAGAGATAAGAACGTTGCAAGCGGTCTTGCGGCTATACTGGTTGAGAAAACAGGTCAGAACAGAATAATAGTATTCCCCGGCGCAAATTCAAAAATAGATCTTGACACGGTGACCGACGCTGTTGCGAGCAAGCCGGATGCACTTTATATGCAATTTGAAATCAATTACGATGCCATTCTGCATGCGGCAAAGGAAGCCCATAAGGCAGGGATACCCATATTTATTGATGCGGGACCCGCAAACAAGGATTTTCCCCTTGAAGAATTACCTAAGGTAACCGTATTTTCCCCTAATGAAAGCGAAACGGAAGCATTTACAGGTATTTCTCCCATAGACGAGAGTTGCTGCAAGGCTGCAGCACTTAAGCTTCTCGAAAGAGTTAAGGCTGAATACATTGTAATTAAGCTTGGCGGCAGAGGCGCCTATATCTTTGACGGAGAGAACGGAATTATAAAAGCTCCCTACGATATGCCCGTTGTCGATACCACTGCTGCGGGTGACGCATTTACCGCAGCTCTTACACTTGAATATTTAAAGAGCGGAGACATACTGTCTGCCTGTGATTACGCAAATGCGGCAGGCTCAATTACGGTAAGCAGGGCGGGGGCATCAAGCTCTATCCCCAACGAAAAAGAGATTGCAGATTTTATTTCTTCAAGATAAAGGACGGATAAAATGGATACTTTAAAATTCGAGAAAAAGAGTACCCTTGTTATAGCTCACAGGGGTCTTTCAGGCATAGAAAAGGAAAACACATGCTCCGCATTCGTAGCGGCGGGAAACCGTTCCTACTACGGTATTGAAACAGATATTCACAGAACGCGTGACGGTCATTTTGTAATAAACCACGACGGCGATTTCAAGCGTGTTGCGGGAGAGGATATTGTAATTGAGGATTCCACCCTTGAAGAAATACAGAATGTGATTCTTTTTGACACAGACGGTACAAAGGGCAGAGCAGATCTGCGACCTACCATATTGGAAAATTATCTTTCCATTTGCAAAAAATACGGTAAGCATTCCGTTCTGGAGCTGAAATCAAAATTTACGGACGATGAAATCGTGAAAATCATAGATATAATCAAATCCTATGATTATCTTGAAAACGTAACCTTTATTTCCTTCGAATACGAAAATCTTTTAAAGGTTCGCCGCGTGCTTCCCAACCAGTCATGTCAGTATCTTTTCTGGAAGCTGACCGACGAGGAAATAGATAAGCTTGCCAAAGCTAAAATCGATGCTGACGTTTGGTGTATCGAGCTCACAGAGGAGCAAATCAAAAAGGCTCACTCCCGTGGATTAAAGGTTAACTGCTGGACGGTAAACGAAATCGAAAACGGAGAAAAATTTGCAAACTGGGGCATTGATTTTATAACAACCAATATACTTGAATAAGATAAAAAGCACATAAAAACATAAAACGGTAGCGATTTTTCGCTACCGTTTCTTAATTTTTAAGGCAACGTTTTGCCTGTTGATTTATAAAGCTCGTACCATTCCTGCCTTGACATATTGCAGTCGGCACCTGCAGCTATCTGCTTGATTCTTTCTGTATTTACCGTTCCTATAATCGGCTGCATACGGGCGCTATGGCGCAAGATCCACAAAATAGCCACGGATGTGTCTGTAATTCCGTACTTTTCGCCTATTTCCTTAAGCTTTTTATTTAAATTCTCATAGCTCGGGTTATTTATAAACGTTCCGCCGAAAAATCCGTGCTGGAGGGGTGACCACGGCTGAATCGTTATATCCTTAAGTCGGCAATAGTCAAGAACAGAGCCATCCCTATCGACAGCCTCTGCCTTTTCCGTGTTTACGTTAAGTCCGCTATCTATAATTCCCGTATTTGTTATGCTGAACTGAAGCTGATTTATATGGAGCTTTATATTACTAAGGTATTTCTGCAAAAGCTCCATTTGAAGGGCGCTTTGGTTGGAAACTCCAAAGCATTTTACCTTACCCTGTGTGGATAAAAGCTCAAAGGCTTCGGCAACCTCATCGGGCTCCATTAATGTATCGGGGCGGTGCAGAAGGAGAAAATCTATGCTTTCAACACCCAATCTTTTAAGACTGCCCTCAACTGATCTTACAATATGCTCCTTTGAAAAATCATAATATCCGTTTGTAATAGCGCATTTTGTCTGTATAATTATTTCATCCTTTAATGAGGGGTTATCCTTTAAAAACTCTCCGAATTTTCTTTCACATTCGCCACCGCCGTAAATATCGGCGTGATCGAAAAAGTTTATTCCACAGTCAAGATCAGTCTTTATAAGCATATCGATCTCCTTTTTATCAAGGGATGCGATTCTCATACAGCCCTGCACAATTCTTGACGCATTATAGCCTGCCAAATCGAAATATTTCATATTCTTCCTTTCAAAAACGGTAGCGAAAAATCGCTACCGTTTTATTAATAAATTATGGAATCACTCGTTCTTTGCTTCTGCAACGATCTTATCTGTAAGAGAAGCAGGAACCTCATCGTATCTGATAAAGTCGAAATCAAATTTACCTCTGCCCTGTGTGGATGCACGGAGAGCTATAACGTAATCGGTCATTTCGGAGAAGGGAACCTCTGCAATAACCGCCTGCTTACCGTTATCCATAGGCTCAATACCCATTACTCTTCCTCTACGCTTGTTAAGATCGCCCATTACGTCACCAACATAGGATTCGGGAACGTAAACCTTAAGAGCGCCAACAGGCTCAAGAAGAACGGGGTTTGCCTTAGGCATACCCTCACGGTATGCAAGAGCAGCTGCAAGCTTAAATGAAATTTCATTGGAGTCTACGTCGTGATAAGAGCCGTCGTAAAGGTTAGCGCTCAAATTAGCCATGGGATAGCCTGCAAGAACGCCCTTAAGCATACAGTCCTTAAGACCCTGTTCAACTGCGGGGAAGTAGTTCTTGGGAACTGCGCCGCCTACAACGCTTGTGGTGAATGTAAGACCGTCCTCAAAGCCGGGACCGAATTTGATCTTAACGTGACCGTACTGACCTGAACCGCCGGACTGCTTCTTATGCTTACCTTCAACGTCTACGTTCTTCTTAATTGCTTCACGGTATGCAAGCTTGGGCTTGGAAAGGTCAACAGCTACGCCATAACGTGCCTGAAGCTTGGAAACGAGAACGTCAAGGTGAATGTCGCCAAGACCTGAGATCGTAAGCTGCTTGGTCTCGGAATTGTTTACATACTTAAGTGTAGGATCTTCCTCGAGAAGTCTGGAAATACCGATGGAGATCTTATCCTCGTCACCCTTTGATCTGGGAGCTATCGCCTTTGTAAAGTAGGGAACGGGATATTTGATAGGAACATATTTAATATTTTCGGATACTGTTGTAAGAGTATCGTTTGTATTTGTATTGGAAAGCTTAGCAACAACGCCGATATCACCGCAAGCAAGCTCATCAATATCGATCTGTCTCTTACCGCGCATCATAAATATCTTACCGAGCTTTTCGGTAGCGCCGGTGGTGGTGTTGCGAAGAACCATATCCTTCTTAACCTCACCGTTCATAACCTTGAAGAAGGACATCTTACCAACGAAGGGGTCAGCAACTGTCTTGAATACGAAGATAGATGTATCCTGACTGTCCATATCAATGGGAACCTCACGAACCTCGCCATCCTCACCGATAACGTGCTCAACCTTACGTGCAAGAGGTCTTGGGAAGGACTCAGCTATAGTGTCGAGGAATGTCTTAATACCCCAGTTCTTAATGGCAGCGCCGCAGAATACGGGAATGATATCACCTGAAATAATGCCAAGATGAATAGCCTCAAGCGCTTCTTCACGTGTGATGGGCTCTTCATTGAAGAACTTATCCATAAGCTCGTCACTTGTCTGAGCGATAGCCTCAAGAAGCATATTGTGATATTCATCGCAAACGTCCTTAAACTTATCGGGAATATTGCTCTTTGCATATTCACCCGTCTGTCTTTCAAAGGTGTATACGCACATTTCAACAAGGTTAGCAAATCCGATTACGTTGCCCTCATCGATAATAGGAATCTGAATAGGACATACGGTAAGACCGTACTTTTCACGGATAGCTCCGAACACCTTATAGAATCGTGCTTCGGGGTCGTCAAAATTGTTTATAAAGAATGCCTTCGGAATCTTTTCCTCAGATGCAAGCTCCCAAGCGATCTCAGTACCAACCTGAATACCTGCCTTACCGTCTACAACGATAATAGCGGCATCAGCTGCTCTTACACACTGACGAGCCTCACCCTCAAAATCAAAGAAACCGGGGGTATCGAGAATATTTATTTTAGTTCCGTTCCAAAGCATGGGAGCGGACGCTGCAGAAATAGAGTAACCTCTCTTAATTTCTTCGGGATCATAGTCACAAACGGTATTTCCGTCTGCAATGTTACCGAGACGGTCCGTAAGTCTTGAAATATAAAGCATTGACTCAGCAAGTGATGTTTTTCCGCCCCCGCTGTGTCCGAGGAGCGCTACGTTACGAATACTTTTCGTATAAACCTTTTCCATAAAAAAGATCTCCTTGTATAACTATATTTCTTTTACATACTGCTTCAAAAAAACAGCACCTGCTTAAATTATACTATATATAAGAAGACTTTGCAATACCTTTTTGAAGATTTTGAACATAAAAATTCTATTAATTTCACTTTTTTTGTGCAAAACACACAAATACCGCACCGTAGCAAAAAAAGAGAATTACGCATTTGCGTAATTCTCCTGAATTATTATTTTGCTTTGCCTTGATATAAGGTATTATTCGGTTGTATAGTTATCAAAATAACCCTGAATAAATACAACGGGAGTTCCCTTGTCTCCGGAGCCGGATGTAAGGTCGCAAAGAGAACCGATAAGGTCTGTAAGACGTCTGGGTGTAGTACCCTCGGATGCCATCTTACCAACAAGGTTGTTATCCTTGGAAACTATCTTTTCCTTAATTGCGTTCTTAAGAGCTTCACCGGAAAGTCCTGCAAACTCGTTATCAGCAAGATACTTAAGCTTAAGCTCATTGGGAGTACCCTCAAGTCCTGCTGTATATGCGGGAGAAACAACGGGGTCTGCAAGCTCCCAAATCTTTCCGATAGGATCCTTGAATGCTCCGTCGCCGTATACCATTACTTCAACGTTTTTACCTGTCTTATCAAAAATGTTCTTCTGGATAGCTTCTACGATGGGCTGACAGTCACGGGGGAAGAGCTTAACCTGATCCTCGGTAGCCTTATTAGAGCCGAGAAGACCGTAATTCTCGTTATATCCGCTGCCGTTTACGGGTGCGCTGAGGATCTCGTCAAGACCGTATACGATTTCAGCACCTGCATTGCGAAGAAGTCTTCTTGTGCGGAAACGGGAGTGAATGTCACAGATAAGAACGTTTTTGGTATATTTAAGAACTGCACGGGGATCGTTAGCAAAGATGATCTCAACATCTGCGCCGCATTCACGGATAAGACCCTCGTAGTACTCTACATAATCAACTCCTGTAAAAGGATGCTTTTCATATCCGAAAAGCTCACGGTATTTCTTAAGATCAAGAACGTCTGTGTAAGGGTTAACTCCCTTTTCATCAAGCATATCAAGACTGATAAGATGATTACCAACCTCGTCGGAGGGATAGGAAAGCATAAGAACAACCTTCTTTGCTCCCTTTGCTATACCGCGAAGACAAATTGCAAAGCGGTTACGGCTGAGGATGGGGAATATTACGCCAACTGTTTCTCCGCCAAACTTGGCACGGACATCAGCTGCTATATCGTCAACGCATGCATAGTTACCCTGCGCTCTTGCAACGATAGCCTCTGTCATTGCTATAATGTCACGGTCACGGATCTCAAATCCGTCGTCTGCGGAAGCCTCAAGAATAGAATTTGTAACGATTTCAACTATATCGTCACCATTTCTGATAATAGGGGTACGAATGCCTCTTGATACTGTGCCGACCATACGACTCATAATATATAAACACTCCTTTTGATTTGTCTGAAATGTCAAATCAGGCAAATAGATTTATTAACATACATAGTATACCAAAAAAAATGCAAAATGTAAAGAAAAATTTTTATAATATAGGAAATTTTTTTCATCAGCGTAAAAGCAGGTGTTTTCGCCTTGAAAAATTCAGATGCCGTACCATTCGCTGTCGTCATTAAGCTGACGCAAAAATCCGCTAAGACCGTATACCTTGAATCCGGAATGTATTCTGTCCCCGTCGTGAATCTCAGTATGGGTGGTTCCGTAGGAGATGCAAACCTTATTAACGGCAGGGTTTATTAAACAAATTCCCTCGTGTAATGGATATTTTTCGACTATTTTGTTTGTGCGGAGCTTGATTTTGCCCTTATATACCGTAGCGGAGTAAAGCTCAGTGCTTCTGCCTTGAACGGCATACACGTTTCTTCCTCCGGATACTCTGTGGAGCATTATTTTTTTGCGTTTCCATATTTCCATTCTGTCGCTGCAAAATACGTATTTACCCGTCTTGAACCTTGACGTTAGTATAATGACCGCAAATTTTCTCCTATCGGACTCAACGGTGAAATCAAGGCGACCCTTAAAAAACAGTACGGACGTAAAGGGGAAACGCCTGAATTTTGCTCGGTATCCGTTTTTGCGGCAGGCACGCTTAAGTTTAAAAATAAGCATAAGCCTTTTCCAATGTATATACAAAATTTCAACGGCGACAAACGCAGCTACGGCGCAAAGGATAAAAAGCACTAATAGGGGCATAAAGTCACCTCTTTATAAGGTATTTTATAACTCTATTTTAACACCGCCTGTCACTAAAGTCAATACATATGATTCGTCTCTTATATCCCTCATTTTGCATTTATGTCCTTTTTCATTATTTTATTTATATAGCCTTGATATTTTTCTTTGTATGTGATATTATTTTAATAAGCAAATATATGCGAGGTGATATTTATGAAGAATATTGAAAGAATTGCCGTAAAAATGGCTGAATCATATAAGAGCGCAGATATTACTATGTTCAATTCCGAGCTGGGATTACCTGTGCGAGATGAGGTTATAGGGGTTTTAAACGACATAAGGAAGCTTATGTTCCCTGCTTATTTTGCTCCCGAGGAGGCAAAGGGTGACCCCGTGCTTTTCACTCATCCTTTAATGAATTCCATTTACTTCAGAATCAGAAAGCAGATCGCTCTTGCTCTTTCCTTCCACGCAAAGCGCGACGTCTCCGCCGAGGCATCCGAGATCGCCTCGAAATTCGTTTCGGAGCTTCCCGAAATACACAGAATACTTTTGACCGATGCTCAAGCCACCTTTGAGGGTGACCCTGCGGCTCAGTCCCGAGAGGAGATTATTTTCTCATATCCCGGATTCTTTGCTATCTTTGTATACAGAGTGGCTAATTTGCTATACAAGGCGGGGGTTCCCTTCGTTCCCCGTATGATGACGGAGCACGCCCACGGAAAGACGGGTATAGATATTAACCCCGGCGCAACCATAGGCGAATATTTCTTTATTGACCACGGTACGGGCATCGTTATAGGTGAGACCACGGTTATTGGTAAGAACGTTAAAATTTATCAGGGCGTTACACTCGGTGCTCTCTCTCCAAGAAAGGGTCAGTCCCTTGCAGGCGTTAAACGACATCCTACCGTATGCGATAACGTTACCATTTATTCCGGCGCTTCCATTCTCGGCGGTAACACCGTGATCGGAGAGGGAGCTGTAATAGGCGGTAACTCATTTATTACGGAAAGCGTTTCCGAAAACACTAAAGTAAGCGTTAAGCAGCCGGAGTTGATCATAAAATGAGATGTAAAATTAAACTAACCACCACTCAAGAGGAATACATTCCCGAGCAGCTTGTAAAGGCTATGTTTGAGGAAGAAAGCGATAATTCCGCTCCGTCAACTCAATGCGACAGCTTCGAGGTTTATGCCGAGGGTGAAATATTAAGGCAGGATAACAAAATCATTATAAGATACGAGGAGAGCGAGGCATCAGGCCTCGGCGGAAGCGTTGCGGAGCTTTCCTTTGATAAAAGCGAGCCTAAAAGCATTACCATTACGAGAACGGGCGGTGTCAGCGTTATTATGTGTTTTAAGGAGGGCTCCCGCCATACCTGCGTTTACAACACTGAGGTTATGCCCCTCGAGCTCTGTATATTCACAAAAAAGGTGGACAACCGACTTTTTGATATGAAATATATCGAGATCGTTTATTTCATTGAGATAGGCGGTTCCCTTGCACAAAAAACTGTAATGAAATTGGAAATCAACACATTATGACAGAAAACGAATTCAAGCAGGAACTAAAAAACCTACACGGCGGATATCTATTCTTTGGTGATGAGGATTATCTTAAATATTCCTACGCTAAAGAGGTTAAAAAGCTGATTCTTGACGGCTCCTTTGACGAATTTAATCACATAGTAATTTACGGAGAGGACTTTTCTCCTTCCAATCTCATAAACGCTCTTGCAACCTTGCCCATGATGGCGGAAAAGAAGCTGGTTGAAATACGAGGCGTTGATTTTAAATCCTTGAAAAAAGATGATTGGACGGAGCTGTGTGATGCTCTTTCCCATATGGACGAATATGATCACACCGTTCTCATTATAAGAGCTGACACATGGGGCTTTGACGAGGGCAGCCTGCCTAAGCGTCCCAGTGAAATGTACAAGAATTTAACAAAATTTATAACTCCCGTACAATTTAATTTTCCTCAAAGCGCAAGACTTCGCACCTGGATAATGCGTCACTTTACCCACGGTAAGGTTGATTTCAATCCCGAGCTTTGCGATTATCTTGTCGATATATGCGGCCATAATATGTGGGCGCTCTCAAACGAAATAAAGAAGCTTTGCGCCTATGCGTTACAAAACAGCATAAAAATCGAGGATCGAAAGACCATTGACGACGTGTGCTGCAAGACTGTCGAATACGACGACTTCCAGCTTACAAACACCTTGCTTGAGGGGTCAAAGGTATCTGTTTTCGAGACCCTTAAAAGACAGAGATTGAACCGTGAACCACCGAACCTTATTCTGTACTCAATAGTCAAAATGTACACGGAAATGTATGCCGTAATGCGTCAGCATAAGGCGGGTATGAGTAAGGAAAGAATAGCATCCTCCCTTAAAATACACGAATTCAAGGTAGGAAAATATTTAAACCGTATAGCAAAAATGTCGCCGCAAAGAATAGAACGCTCACTGGAGCTTTGCCGTGAAGCGGACGTTTCATCAAAATCCTTTGCAAACCTTACAGGCTACATTCCGGTTGAGAGACTTATAAGCACACTCCTTATTTTAAGAGGAAATTAATTTATTCAAAATTAAGAAGGGCGAGCTGATATGAAAATCAAATACCCCATAATAGTTGAGGGCAAATACGACAAAATTAAAATATGCTCCCTTTTTGACGCAACGGTAATAACCACGGACGGCTTCGGGATATTCAATAAGAAAGAAAAGCTTTCTCTTATTCAAAGCCTTGTAAAAAAGTCCGGAAGGATCATACTGCTTACCGACTCCGACGGAGGGGGTCACCTTATACGCTCCCATATCAAAACTGCATTGAGCCCCGAAAGTATAATTAATCTTTACACCCCTAAAGAAGAGGGTAAGGAAAAAAGAAAAAAGGAAGCCTCTAAGGAGGGGATTCTTGGAGTCGAGGGCGTGGATAAGGACATACTTTTACGCCTTCTTGCACCGTTTTCGGAGGAAAACTGCGGAGAGAGTGTGGATAAAGTCCCAATTACCAAGGCTGACCTCTATGCCTACGGCTTAAGCGGAAGGCCCGACAGTAAAGCAAAGAGAGAAGAGCTTTTAAAAAGTCTCGGTCTTCCCTTTGATATGACGTCAAACGCTATGCTTTCCGCAATAAACATCCTTTATTCAAAGGAAGAATTTGAAAAATTACTGTAAATAAAAAGCAGGACGAAATTAAGATTCGTCCTGCTTTTATTTTACTTCATTTCTTTTTCTATCCAAGCCATAAGAAGATTTACGCATTTTTCTATCTGTGCGGGAGTTAACGCTACACCCTTTTTCACCTTATACCATTTACTCATACAGCCTCGGCAGCATAGGGCACAGGCGTGCTGAGCTATGAATACGGGGTGACCCCTTGTAGGAGTTTGCTTCCCGTCGTTCGGAATGCTTGACGGAGCAAGACGCTTCTCTATTATGTCGTGAGCGTGCTCCTTTATCTTGTCCGTTCCCTTGTCAAGCACATATTCCCTGTCCTTTTCTGACAAGTGAAATGATGAACGGAATTTAGATCTTGAAAGCCTGTAAAGAGCCTCGTCGACCGTTGCCATCAGACAAAATGCTCCATAATTGATTTTTTGTCTATTTTTGCAGTGACAAAAATGCTTTCTTCCCTATCCTGAATCACAAAGTCATCCTTTATGGCAAGAACAGTTACTCTCTCCTTGCGTGATCTTTCATAAATTCTTGACGCAAGGTTCATCGAAAACGAGCCGCTGTATATACCCTCCTCCGCAAAAATTATATTCTTGCCGCTTATAAAGGGAATAACCGCCTCACAAAGCTTATCAAGATCGGAAAGATGCTCGAACGCAATAATTCCGACGCTTTTATCCGTTTCGGCTTTTGCTTTAATCGCCTCGGAAAGGATTCTGCCATATGTTATTACAATATTATCCGGAACAGTATCAGAATCAAAATCCGCATACACTCCCTCGGCAATTTTTACGGTTTTATCGTTTTCTGTATAATCCTTTATAAGGCTGCATTCGCCGCCTGACTGATATCTTATGGCGGTGGGACGTTTATCCTTATCCGAAAAATATCCCGCCATTCTCTTTTCAAGAGATTTAAAGGTAAGCGGCGCCCATATATCAACATTCGGTATTTCGAGGAAGAATGAAACGTCAAATATTCCGTGATGGGTGGCTCCGTCACGAGGATTAAGTCCCGCTCTGTCAATAAGGAAAAGAACGGGAAGCCTTTGAAGAGCTACATCGTGGATTATATTATCGTATGCACGCTGCATAAAGGTGGAGTAAACGGCAACCGCAGGTAAATACCCGTTAGCGCTGAGTCCTGAGGCGAAGGTTACGGCATGCTCCTCTGCAATTCCGACATCATAAAATCTTTTCGGATGCTTTTCCTTAAAGGCCGTAAGTCCCGTGCCCTGCATCATTGCGGCGGTTATTGCGCAAACTCTTTCATCCTTATCCGCAATTTCGGTTAATATTCTTCCCATTTCGGATGAAAACGTATGCTCCTGCGCTTCTGAATTTATCGGAGCAAGTCCGTGATATTTATCGGGAGTTTTTTCCGCAGGCTCATATCCCTTGCCCTTAACAGTCTTCAAATGAACAACACAGCATTTTTTTCTTGCCTTGGCAGCACGAAGATAATCTTCTACTATATCCTCTCTGTTTCCGTCCGCAGGACCGAAATAGCTGAATCCCAGCTGTTCAAAATAGTTGCTTCCGTAAAACAGCTTTTTGAATTTTCTTTTTATTGCGCTCAGCAAAGCTATTATGGGTTTGCCGATGAGGGGTATATGCTCAAAAAATATTTCAACGGCGCCCTTTGCTTTGTAATATCCGGGGCTCGCACGAAGCTTAGAAAGATTTCTTGCAAAAAGCCCTGTATTTTTGGAAATGGACATTTCGTTTTCATTAATTACAAGTATAAGACGCAAGGCTTTTTTACAATTATTAAGCGCCTCATGTATCATACCGCCTGTAAAAGCGCCGTCACCGAGAACGACGACGGTATAGGCATCGGAGCCCTTAAGCTTGTCCGCCTCGGCAAAGCCAAGTCCCGCAGACAAGGACGTTGAAGAATGTCCTGTGCCAAAGGCATCATGCTCACTTTCGCTTCTTTTGGGGAATCCCGAAATTCCGCCCCCTTTACGCAGAGAGGAAAAATCCTTTTTTCTGCCTGTCAAAAGCTTATGAACGTAGCTTTGATGTCCCACATCAAAAATAATATGGTCCTCGGGGGAATTGAACACCCTGTGAATAGCCACGCTAAGCTCCACTACGCCAAGATTGGAGGAAAGATGACCTCCGTTTTCCGTAACACCGGAAACAAGCACATCTCTTATCTCCTGACAGAGAAACGGTATTTCCTTCTCCGAAACAGCCTTTAAATCGGCAGGAGAGTCTATATTGTCAAGCAATGGTATATTCAATTTTTTATTAACTTTTTTGATATCCATCACTCCCTTACAAATTTATGCTTAAATATTATTTTACCACATACACGCATTTTTTTCAACGATAAAATAAAAGTCTTTTGTAAAAAATACAAAAGACCTTTAATTTTTTATTCTTCAGCTTCCCTGTAAAGGCTTAAATTAAGCTCACGCATAAGCTCACTTTTGATTTTTATTCTCGCTCTGTCATAGGTTACAAGACCGTTTATTTCCTCTTCAACATCAGAAAGCTGAGTGTAGATGCAGGCGCACAAGCCTTTCTTTATCAAGGGCAAAAGCTTTTTTGAATATAATGCGGAAATAGCCTTGCCAAGCTCATCCTCTGTTTTGAAGATCTTGTATCCGAATTCCTTTTCGCTATACACGTGCTCGGGGATTTTCATAGAATAACCGCCAAATTCACTCAACACTACGGGACGTGGGTCCTTGGGTACCCTAAGAGGAGTATAGTAGGTATGAAGGCTGCAAAGCGTAGTCTTATCCTTACCCTGATCGTGCCATCCGCTGACGGAATCGATAATTCTTGTATCATCAAGGGAAAGAAGCTTCTTCGTTATTTCAAATGAGTCAAACTGTCCCCAGCCCTCGTTAAAGGGTACCCATACTCCGATGGATGTTACGTTTTTAAGGGCTGATACGGTTTCATCCATAGCCAAAAGAAACTCGTCTCTGCCATCCTTGCTTTCACGTGAGAAATATTTATAATCGCTGTCCCTGTGCTTGAATCCGAGAAAAGGCATAATACCGATATGACTGAATTTATATTCTCCGCCGCCGTTTACAAAATCCTGCCAAACAATAAGTCCCATAACGTCACAGTAGTAATACCAACGCATCGGTTCTATTTTAATGTGCTTTCTTACGGTGTTAAAGCCCATGTCCTTGAGCATTTTAACATCGTCATACATAGCCTTATCGGACGGAGGAGTCAAAAGTCCGTCGCTGTAATAGCCCTGATCGAGCACCCCGCTCATAAAATACGGCTTACCGTTCAGAAGGAGCCTTTTCTTGCCCCTTTTATCCTCTCCCACACCAAAGGAGCGCACACCGAAGTAGGATTCGATTTTGTCACCGGATTCGCTTTCAACAGTAAAATCATAAAGCTTTGGAGATTCCGGTGACCACGTTTCAAAGTCGTATAAAAGATCGACCCTCTTATCGAAAAATTCCCTTTCAATGATTTTATCACCCTTGTCGTACACGGTGATTTTTTGATTTCCTTCAAAATCAGAGTAAACACTTACAAGGCCTTTGTCGGGAAAAGTACGTACCGTTATGTCTTTTATGTGCATTTTCGGCGCCCATTCCAGCCATACGGTCTGCCAAATTCCGCTTTGAGGCGTATACCATATTTTACCCGCCTTGGAGCTTTGCTTACCCCTTGCCCCGTGGGATTTTTCCGTAACATCCGTACAATAAACGAGAAGAACGTTTGTACCGCTGTTAAGCTTGTCCTGTATCTCGAAGGAAAAGGGAGTATATCCGCCTCTGTGGTCGCCTACGTATTCTCCGTTTACGTAAACGCAGCAATACTGATCGACTGCACCGAAATGCAGATATACCACTCCATCAAGCATTGAATCGGCAATTTCAATTTCTCTTTTATATACAAGCCTTTCGTCTTCCTTTAACTTAAAGCTTTCGGGAATTCCGCTATTTATGCTCTCAGGAGAAAACGGAACTAATATTTTTTCGTGAAATTCCGACACATCCTCGCCTATTTTTGCTTTTTCAAAGCTCCACAGACCATTAAGGATCATATAATTTTCTCTTTTAAATTGGGGTCTTGGATATTCGTTATGAGGAATCTCACCTACAGTATAATCTGATTTAAGCCTCATTTTTCTCTCCTATGCTCCTTCTCAAAAAGGGTATTATACCGAATATCAGAGCGGATATTACAGCCGCCGCCAGGAATATTTCGGGGGCGGGTATATACATTGTAGTCATAGTGTCCGCAGAACCAAGATCCGGCAACGGTATATTTTTAGCCCTGTTTATTGCGTTACCTATCATAGGCCCTACCACCATGGGAATAAGAACGCTGAATACCATTCTGACGCCCTGAAGCTTGCCTACCGCCTCCGAAGGAGTGTAATCTCTTGTAAGAGAGCCGCACAAAGCCGATATAAGAATATATCCGACTATCATAATGAATCCACCGACACCAAAGGTTATAAGCAATGATATCTTGCTTCCTCTGTTGAAAATATACATGAGTAAAAGTCCTAAGCTGAACACTCCTGCCGCCATATAGAGCATAAGTGTTTTATCCTTTCTGTCGGACAGGCGTGTAAGATAAAGATTAATAAGAGCGCCTAATATAATGCATGCGCCGAACACAAGACTATACTCGATAACTGAAAAGCCAAGATAGGTCTTCATATAAATTATAAGGTATGGCATAAAGGTCTGACAAGCTACTCCGTACACCATAATCAGACACAGGGCCAGGTAAAACGGCACGTTTGACTTGATTGCGGAAATCTTAAATCCGTAAAAAATATCCTTCATAGAGCCGCTTCCGCAAAGACTGCCGCTGTCCTTGATAATGAATATTCCCACAACTCCGCAAAGGGAAATCACTATACCGAGAATCAAGAAAAGAGTGGAATAACCCATTGCGGAAACCAAAATACCGAATCCGCCCGCTACAATCAGCATTGCCGCCAAGGGAAGTATTGAAAGAACGCCCTCTACCGTTCCTCTGTACTCGCTTTTTGTGTTATCCGTAACCCAGGCGTTAAAGCAGGCATCGTTTGCGCCCGAGCCGAAAAGAGTCATAACGCAATCGCCTACAACGACTGCACCCAGGGTAAACGCAACCGCTTTTGCCATATCCATATTGAATATCGATGCTGTAAGCGACGGTGACATATATCCAAATAAGGCAACGGTGACACCCCATATGATATATCCTATGGATATGAATTTACGTCTGTTACCTATTTTATCAGATACCGTACCGATGATCAGCGTGGCAATTGTTGCCACAATACCGCTGAGCTGTACCATAAGGGTCACTGTATCAAGAGACGGAGCTACCGTTTCGAAAACGAAAAGGTTGAAATACATATTTTCAACGCTCCACGCAATTTGACCCACGAGTCCGAACAGCATAAGAACCGTCCAGTTTGATTTACCAAATACGCTTTTATTCATCTTAAGCCTCGTAATCAAGAGAAAGTCTTTCTTTAACTGCGGGACATACGATTCCGTTTGCGATCTCTACATGGAGAGGATGCTTCTGATATGACATAAGGGCGTCATTATTTACAAATTCGGAATCCATCATAATATCACCGGAGGATGACGGAAGCTTATTTATAATTATCTCCATTTTTGTAAGACCGTCGATTTTTCCGAGAAGTCCTTCAAGAGCGGCTTTTATTTCCAAAGCCTTATCTTCCTTATTCTCGACTCCGTCATTGAATTTCCAAATTATCATATGCTTAACCATTTTAATATACCTCGCTTCATTTATATATAAATATTATATCACAAAAAGGAGTAAATTTCAATGCGCATTGATTTTGTATAAAAAATATGGTACAATATATAAAAATACGGAGGTGTTTTTATGGATTGGGAAAACATACAGACGGTTTTAAATTATATTTCAGGCCCTATTATAGGCGCTATTATAGGATATATAACTAATTTTATTGCAGTAAAAATGCTGTTTCACCCATATAAGCCCATTAAAATTTTCGGCTTTACTCTTCCCTTTACTCCGGGTATAATTCCAAAAAGGAAGCCCCGTCTTGCAAAGGCTATAAGTAACGCTGTGGGAAACAAGCTTTTTACAGAGAATGATCTTAAGGATATTCTTTGCTCCGATGAAATAAAGGAAACTGTGTCTGATGCAATTTGCAATAAGGCCGAGGAGCTTATTTCCAAAGCGCCCGCCGAAATCGCTCTTTCCTTAACGAGCGAGGAAAATGCCGAAAAAATAAAAAATAAAGCCTGCTCATTTATATCCTCTAAGGTAATGGAGAGCGCAAGGGAAATAGATATAGGGTCTATAATTGCCGAAAAGGGCTTCGATGTAATTAAGGAAAAGAAATCGTCTATGGGCATGCTCGGTATGTTTATATCCGACGATTTGATCTCAGGCCTTCTTGAACAGCTTAAATCCAAGGTGAACGAGTTTATAGAAACCGATGGTGAGGAGCTGATATGCTCAAAGGCAAATGAAAAGATGAATTCCGTATTCCTTTTACCTATTGGGGAAAGCATAGGCGTTGAAGAAATAGATAAGGCATCTGTTAAAGAAAAAATAGAAAGCGTATACTGCGAGACAGTTAAGCGCGCGCTTTCATCCCTTGAAGGTAAGATCGATATTGCATCCGTTGTCGAAAAGAAGGTAAACGATATGTCCGTCAAGGAGCTTGAGGATCTCTGTATGTCAGTTATGAAGCGTGAGCTTGGCGCTATAATCAATCTCGGCGCAGTTATCGGCTTCGTTATAGGAATAATAAATGTATTCATATAAAAAAGCTTTCGCATTTCTCTCTGCATTCTTAGCGGAGGATTAGCAGTCACAAAACTTCGGCAGAGAACTTGTTTTCTCTGCCGATTTGTGTTATAATGGCGCTAACGAAAAGCCTCCCTCCGAGAGGGAGGTGGCACGGCGTTGCCGTGACGGAAGGAGCCTGCGTGACCTTGGGGTTGTGCTAACTTTATTATAACGCACGCTCCCTCAGTCAGCTTCGCTGACAGCTCCCTCCCGGAGGGAGCCTTTGTCTGAGTGCATCCTTAGGGGTATGGGCTTTGCCCGAAGCCTTTGTAATACAAAGGCGAAACTGGCGCGATATACAGAACTATAAATAGAACTTTTGAGGTGTAATTATGAGAGCAATCATTTTTGATGCGTTTGGCACTCTTTTCAAGGTTACAAGTGGCGGTTCCGCAAAAATAATCATGAAAAATATAACTGATTGCGGAATAGTTCTTGATGAAAAGGCGTTTCTTGAAGAATGGAAATCATACTACAAAAAACACACGTCGGACGATTATAATTTTATGACAGAACGCGATATTTTCATTTCAAGAATTCAAATGTTTTATGACAGATATCATGTCAAGAGAAATGCTGAAAACGATGCAGATTCTTTACTTGCAACGGCGTTCGCGCGTGAAGCGTATCCTGAAACTAAAGACGTATTACATGATCTTATGGAGAACTATTTGGTTTTCATTGGTTCTAATACGGATAACGATGTGCTTGAATGTGTTATGCAAAATAATAATGTTACCGTTCATAAAGTATATACTTCTGAAAATTTGAAATGTTATAAGCCGTCCAGTCATTTTTTCACACAAATCTTGGATGATAGCGCGCTTTCAGCAAATGAAGTCCTGTTTATTGGCGATTCCGTAACAGATGATATTATGGGACCTAAAGCAATTGGGATAAAAACTGTTTGGATTGATAGAGATGGTGTTGGCGGTGATTTCGGACAAGACTACACAATTACTAATTTAAATGAACTAATCAATGGCATATTAAGATAATCGAGAATAAAAAATTCCCACAAACCGTTTGTTTTGGTTTGCGGGAATTTTTTGATTATGATTTCTCCGTTAAGAACATCACGTTTTTTGCGAAAGCTTTTTTGTTCGTAATCAATTATAATTCGGGCTTTCAAGAATCAACAGAATATCGTCTCGGTAAACCTCTTTATACCCTGCTGAAAAGTAATCTGCCGCTTCCCTTGTACTTTGTGATTCATAGCTTCCCGATATTATAAACGCCGCATAGTCAACGTCCGTTTTTGCCTTTCCGTTTTTCTTGTGATAATAGGTCTCATATATTTCATCCCTGCTTGCAAGATGGGGAACAAGATATGTGGTGCAGGCAACGGACGCATCGTCAGGTATATACTCGCAAAGAACATCGTCCATCTTATCATAAACGTCCTTGAAATCCATTTGATTTTTGACAAGGTATGTCTGTGTGCCCATAACAAGTCCTATATAGAGTATAAAGGAGCATACGCAAGCGATAACGAAAAGATACCTTCTCGCTCCCGATCTCAGGTCTGCCGCATTAAGTATCGCAGCGTATATTAGAAATGCGACGATACCGAAATGATACTGGAAACCAAGGTCGCATTGATACGGCCACGTTGACAGAAGATTCAAAAGCATCGGAGCCGCAAGAATATATCTTGACATTTTCTTTGTGGCCAACGGCAAAAGAGCCAAGGGGGCAAGAAGCTTAACCATATAGGTAAGCTTGTTCACGCTCTCCCCGTCCTTATCTATGAATATTTGGGACAAAGCGTATCCCGGATTGGTTACAAGAGTTTTTACAGCGCCTATAAGTCCGCCGTTTCCATATATCATATTTCCGAATCTCGAATCAGTCATAATCCCGAGTCCGGATCTTGTAAGTATGGTATAGGATATTGCGAAGTACAATAACGCACCTGCACACATAAGCGTACCGGTTCTATATTTTTTCTTTGATACAATAAGGAATATTCCGTATATGATCACGTAAATAAATACGTCTTCCTTTACAAGAAGCGTTAAAACCGTAAAAATAGCAAGATATACGTATCTTTCCTTTTCACTAAAATAGAATACCCACAAAAGAAGAGGTAAAAGAAAACAGTTTTCATGGAAATCGTAATTACATCCAAGAGATATAGCGGGAAAACAACAGTATAGAAAAGCCATTACTCCGCTTGCCTTATTACTGTATCCCTTTTCCTTTGCAATAAGGATAACAGGCACTACTCCGCTCATTAGTATCAATGCCTGCGCTATCTGCAACGTATTCGGATAAGGGAATATCCAATATATTGGTAAGAGCAGGTAGCAAATAGGTGAAAAATGAACCGCAAAATGGGAAAGAAGATAATCTCTTTCACAGGTGGTATTCGGTATAAGGGTTTCGCTCATATTATGAAACATCTGGCAAAAGATACCGAAATCAAAATTAGGAGATGCATAGGTCTCGTATCTTAAAACACCGAAGGCTGCCAAAACAAAGGTGAATCCAAAGGCAATAATACCTATACCTATCAACGACGTTTTTTTACTTATATCAAAGCTGCCGAAATCAAAGCATCCGCGATGCAACGTATACAAAGCTACAAGTACGCCGACTATCATAAGGGAAAGACTTATCATAACTCCGCCCTTTTCGGTCATTACCAACAAGGCAAACAGCATATAAGAGGAAATAAGTGCGTATTCCGTAGTCCTTCGGTCGGGAAGCCTGTATTCAAAAAACGTGAGGACGGCAAAGGCTAAAGCCATAATAACCCCTGTAACAATCAGCTTCCACGTCTTATCCTGAGCGAAGGCAAGATTAGTAAACGAGGTCGAATAAGCTATGAGATTTACAGCGCTTGTAAAGAACCACGAGCACATCAAGGTGCGAAAAAATATTTCCGGTGAATATTTTATTCTTTTAAAAAATCTATCCATATCGCATTACTCCTTTTACCGCTTATTTTCTTTATTCTACCATAAAGTTTCAAAAAAGTAAACAATAAAAATGCAGAGAGCTGTAACTCTCTGCATTTCGGGCTCTTTATTTATACTGTTTCCGTAGCTTCTGCTTTCTCCGGAGCTTCATATTCTTCCGTAGTTTCTTCAACTGTTTCCTTGGAAGATATGGCTGAAATATCCATTTTGCCAAGCTCGTTACATCTGTCGCAAAGCATTTTAGCTATTTCTTCCTTGCTTTCCGTGCACTTGCTTATTTCGGAATACAATACAGGCTTATCAATTATGTAAACGTTTTCTTCCTTCTTAAAATATGTAACGTAGATAGGAACGTCATAGCCCTTTCTCTTACAGTATTCGCAAAGCATAGTAAAGCCTGCGTGGAAGCCCTTGAGCTCCGCAAGATATCCGTTTGTCGAATCCTCGGGATAAATTATTATATTTTCCTCGTTTTTAAGAGATGCATAGCTTTCCTTAATCGTC
>JAFVYY010000097.1 GCA_017508405.1 Clostridia bacterium | reverse complement strand
GTCGCAATGTGAAATGAAATTTGCCCACATTCGCGTTAGCGAATATTTCACATTTGCGGAGCAAATATTTCACAGCGAAGCTATTTCACTTGCCCGCAGGGCAAATTTCACTGAAAAAAGCACACATTGTCTTGGTAGACAAATGTGTGCTTTTTTCTGGTGGGGGAAGCTGGATTCGGACCAGCGAAGTCAGTGACAACAGATTTACAGTCTGCCCCCTTTGGCCGCTCGGGAATTCCCCCAAAAAGTTGTCGCAAGTTTGGAGCTGGCGAACGGAGTCGAACCATCAACCTGCTGATTACAAATCAGCTGCTCTGCCATTGAGCCACGCCAGCATATTCTTGCGACGGATGTTATTTTAGCATAGAATATTTTATTTGTCAATAGGTTTTTTAAAAAATTTTGTTTTTTATTTTAATGATTTTTTTATAACAATTGATTTTTGGAAAAATTAGTGATAAAATATACGTATAAAATAAGCTTGGAGGTTAATATGACTGACAATGTAAGATATATTGTATCAAAACTTCTTTCTCTCAGAGCGGGAATGTCATTGGCGGCATCGGAAACTGATGCGCTTTCTAAGGTTGAAGAGGGATATTTGGAGGCTGATAAGGATTACCAGACCAATCTTGCTTCTCTTAAGGAGTCGGAGAGGGAGCTTAAAACCTGTGAAAGAGATATTGAGGGCGAGTACTATCTTTTAAAGAAGAGAAGTAGACGAAGAGGGCTGCTGTTCCTCTTTTTCCTCGCATTTGCTATTGGCGGAGCTGTGCTTTATTTTATGGAGCCGTACAGATATGTAGGCTACGGACTTTTTGCAATTTCAATTATCTTTCCTTTTATTATTTCCTTTATTGTAGTTCCGAGAAGAAAAAATTATAAGAAGCCTAACAGAACACTTATCCGTGACCTTGAAAAGGAATGTGCGAAGCTGAGAAAGGCTATTAAGGAATATAATGCTAAGCTAAAGCAGCTTTATCCCGAGCATACAAAGCATGAGTCCGTTTTTGAAAACGAAAAAACGTACCGTACAATGAACATAAAGGATATATATTCAGCCCTTGCAGAGCAGCACGGTAAAATGATAGATTCAAAATATTGGCAGTACGTTGATATAATGTTCTATTATTTCGAAGCTAAAAAGTGTGAAACCATGGACACCTGTATTGCTCTTATTCAAAGGCTTGAGCAGTCTGAATTTTTGGAAAGCTCATCTATTAAAGCGACCCACAATCTTAACTTAAGATTTTCAAAGCTTGTAACGGGGGCAAAGCCTTATTTAAGTCAGGAATTTGCGTCTCTCGGACTCAAGATAGAAAGAAAGAATGCGTATTTCAGCGGTATAGTGCAAAACAATGCGCTTTATCTTGAGCTCAAGAAAAAAATCGGTGTAAACAGTCAGACGTTGTATGAGGGTGTTATCAAATTGATGAATACATAAAACAAAGGGCGTTTCCTTGCGAAACGTCCTTATTTTATTTTAAAAATTAAATCTTCACACGAGTCAACAATTTTTATAAAATATATTGACAATCAAAAACAGTGGTGATAATATATAAGCAAATTTATAATATTATTATAAAATAAAGAAAGAAGGCGATTATATGCCATCAAAAACTAAAAAAATTGTATTTACTGCGCTTATGGCTTCGCTCACCTGCGTTGCTACTATGATTATTAAAATTCCCACACCGATGCAGGGATATATACATCTTGGAGACTGTATCGCTTTGCTTTGCGGTTGGACCCTCGGTCCCATATACGGCTTTTGTGCCGCAGGCATAGGCTCCGCTCTTGCAGATTTGCTGTCAGGATACGTAATTTATGCTCCCGTTACCTTTGCGATAAAGGGTCTTGTAGCTCTTATCGGATGGGGTATTTACGTACTTTTGCGTGGAAAAATGAGGGATATTTTCAGCTTGAGCCTGTCTGCCGTTGTTGCTGAGATCCTTATGGTAGGTGGATACTATCTTTTCGAGGGTATTATGTACGGCTTTGCCGCATCCCTCGTAAATATACCTATGAATCTTATACAGGCCCTTAGCGGAGTAGTGTTTGGCGTGGTGCTTATGAAATCCATAGGCAAATACGTAACGTTTGACAGCGAAAACAAAAATTAAATAATTAATGGGAGTAAGCGGTACTGCTTACTCCTTTTTATATGGGTTTTGGAAGCTTGATATTGTAATTTTCTCACAGATATGCTACTATATAATAAACATATTAAATATTAAAGGAAGGAAACGAAATGACGGATATAGTTTTTTCTTTTGATACGGAGGATTTTACCTCGTCAAGGACGGCAGACGCTATATACAGAGAGGCGAAAAATCTTGAGGAAGAGGGCGTTAAGGGTTGCTTTTGCCTTGTCGGACTCCTTGCCGATCAGCTTGTAAAATGGGGAAGAACAGACGTTTTGGATGCGCTTAAATATCACGAAATAGACAGCCATACATACGGACACACTCTTCATCCCATGATAAATGAATATACGGATATTGAAGACGCATACGAGGCTATTGATAAGGTGGTAGACGAGGAGGGCTTATGCGTTGAAAAAATAAAAAAAGCCACGGGAGTGGACAGAATTTATGCGGCTGTTCCCCCCGGAAACCAAAAATCCTACGCCGCAATGTACGGATATCATAAGATGGGCATCCCCATTTATGCGGACACGTTCTGTGATACCGTTGACGGTGAGGGAACCTATTACTGTAATATTTATCACATGGCGTATTACGAGGCAATGGAATGCTTCTTTAACGGTGATGAAAAGGATATAAAGAGGCTTATTGATAAAATAGCGTCAAGGAAAAGAGTGGTTATATATACCCATCCCCATTCTGCAATTTCCATAGGCTGTTGGGATATACTTAACTACGATAAGGAAAATTTAGTACCCTTTGGCGAATTTCTGCAGTGTCCGGAGCATCCCGCCGACGTAACTGAGCATTTTTATAACAATATAAGAACTATGGTTAAGCTTGTTAAAGCCGACCCGAGATTCCGTATTACAACGTATAAGGAGATATCCGAGGAAATCGCAGCCGAGGGTGAGCGCATTGTTAAAGCTGCGGATATACCCGAAATCGCAAAAAAGCTCAATACAAGCTTTGAGAATATAAGAACTCCCGTATCACTCTCGATTTCTGATATAATGCTTGCTTGCCGTGACCTTTTGCAGGGTAAAACGGAGCATAAGTGCGGTGACGTGTACGGATTTTTGAATGCGCCCTACGGAGTTGCGGAAAAGATAGCTATTAAGGCAGATGACGTTAAAAGGAGCGCTGATTTGATTAAGGACGGAGAATTTCTTCCCTCGAAAATAAGTGTTGGAGGAATAGATATCGGACCTGCCGATTGGCTCTTTGCCGCTCTTGAGGCTTTACAGGGTAAGGATGAGATAGTGATTACCCCAAGAGAACAGCTTCCATCTCTTGACATAGTACCCGAAACCCGAGATGCGTATTTCAAGGGCACCTGGCGTCACAGCGATTCATTTGAAGATAAATACCTCTCCGACAGACTCAGATGGCAGATCTGGACGCTTCGCTTTGCGCCGCAAAGAGAATGATAAAGGGGGACTATTATGAATAAGAAAAAAATCGTAAGAATAATAACGGTAACTGCAGCTGTGCTTCTGAATTGCGCTATGGCATTTTTGCTTGTAAACGAGTACGAAAAAACAGGTAAAATCGATACCGTATCAATAATAAGAACTGCGGCTATCTTCGGAGGAACGGTTATAACCATAGTGAAGATTTTTTATAACCCCGGAGTTACAAGAAGCCAACAGTTTTACAGAGAACGATATAAGCAATATGCGGAAAACGCCTTTCTAGACGATAAAGGCAATGCAAAAAAATTCTTTTCCGCCCTCGATGCCTATAACAATAACAAATTTGAAAAGGCCTTAAAAATGCTTAAGGGACTTTTGCCAAAGGCGGACAGTACAACGGACAGATTTGCTGTGCTTTCCTTTATGGGGCTGGTATGTCACGATTGGGGTATGTATGATAGAGCAATAGAATATTATGACAAGGCAATTTCCTTAAAGCCCTCATCGGAGCTTTACTCCAATAAGGGTATTTGCTATGATAAAAAGGGCAACATGGAAATGGCAATCGAGTCCTATAAGGAAGCTATTGCGATTGACCCTAATAACGCAACGGCATATAGTAACGTTTCTCAGCTTGCGATGAGTGACGGTGAGTTTAAAACGGCTCTTATATATGCAACGAAGGCGAGAGAGCTTGACAAAAATCTTAAGCCTGCCAAAACTGCGATAGCCATATGCTTCTTTGCGCTTGATATGATGGAGGATTACGAGGAATATATGAAGAGCGGAATCCTTAGTGCTGAGGAGAAGCGGCGTGTTGTGGGCTACTTGAAATATATGGGATTCATAGAAGAATAAAAAATAAAGCGAGGATGGAAATCATCCTCGCTTTCGTTATATCTTTTATTCAACTATCGAATCTTCGGGAACCTGCGGCGCGCTTTTTATAAATCCTATTCGAAGCTTTCCGTCAACTTTTTTTATCTCCACGGGAAGCTGTGAAAGTATAATACCCACAAACATAATGGAGCAGCCGAGAATCATTGTACCCGTAGGAAGCTTCTGCTTGAATATACATTCCGCAATTACGGAGAACAAGCTTTCCGTTGAGAAAAGAAGCGCCGCAATGGTAGGTGGAGTAAGCTTCTGACCGAGGATCTGACAGGTATAGGCAACGCCCGTTGAACCGATACCGCAATAGAGAATAGGTACGATTGTCGCAACGATGCCCTCCCAGGTTACGTGACCCACAAGCACACCTGTTAAGATATTAAGTATTGCCACGGTAAAGAACTGAACGACGGAATACTTAAGAGCGCTTACTCTTGATATGAATTTATCAATTACAATAATATGTCCCGTAAAGCATAGGGAACAGAGTAAAAGAAGAATATCACCCCATGAAACGGTAAATCCGTCACTGCCGATACAAAGGAAATAAAGTCCCGAGAGGGCGATAACGGCTGCGCCCCATACGATGGGAGAAATTCTTTGCTTGAACAGGATAAAGCTTACAATAGGTACAAATATAAGGTACATACCTGTAATAAAGCCCGCCTTGCCGCTTGCCTGTGTGATCTGTATTCCAAACTGCTGAAGGGTTGATGCCGCAAAAAGCACAACACCCGTTATAATACCGAAGATTACGGTATTTTTTAATTTCGTTTTCTTAAGCTCCCTTGGAATGTCCTTTTCCCTTTCGAAAAGAAGAATAACGGGAATTAAGGATATTGCGCCAACCGCAAAACGGATACCGCCAAAGAAGAAAGCGTCTATTTTTTCAACGTTGTTTGATGCTATCTCCTGAAAGGAGAAGGCAAAGCCCCAAACAATAGCTGCCGTTAAGCAAAGCAATGGGGAGAGGATCTTTTTCTTCATATCTATTCGTTTTCCTTTGCTAAAGAAGATAAAATGTCGTAAATTTCGTCGTACGTAATGGCAAAATTCAGCCTTTGACGGGCGCTTGCGCTTGATTTGAGTCCCCTTGTATAGTGACCTATATGCTTTCTTGACTCTCTTATGCCCGTTTCCTCTCCCTTCTCCTCACAGAGAAGGCGGATATGCTCAAGTGTAACGTTGATTTTTTCGGAAATTGTGGGGGGAGTGTAGATTTTTCCGCTTGTTCTACACTTTATTTCATCAAAAATGAAAGGGTTTCCAAGTGCGCCTCTGCCTATCATAAGGCTGTCACATCCCGTTTCCTCAAGCATTCTTAAGGCATCGGATGCGGAATATATGTCTCCGTTACCGATAACAGGTATGGAAACCGCATCCTTTACCGACTTTATATATTCCCAATTTGCATAGGGCTCATACATCTGCTCCCTCGTACGGGCGTGTACGCTTATCGCTGCAGCTCCGCTTTCCTCTGCGATTCTTGCGATTTCAACGCAGTTTATACTGTCTTTGTCCCACCCTGCGCGTATCTTTACGGTTACGGGAACACGGCTTGACTTCACACAGGCAGAGATGATTTCGGAGCATAGCCTTGGATTTTTCAAAAGAGCGCTGCCCTCACCGTTCGATACGATCTTTTTTACGGGGCAACCCATATTTATATCAATAAAGTCGGGGAGAGTGTCGCTTATTTTATATTCGTAATCCCCATAGGAAAGAGCGTGGGCGGCATCTGCCATAACATCGGGCTCGTGACCGAATATCTGCGTACCAAAGACACCCTCGCCCTCATAAATTCGGGCGAGAGTGGCTGTTTTTTTATCTTTAAATTGCATCGCCTTGGCACTTACCATTTCACTTACCACAATATCCGCTCCGTACCTTACGGAGAGAGAACGCATTGGGTGATCGGTAAATCCCGCCATGGGCGCAAGTATCAGCTTGTTTTTGAAATTCATAATCTACTTCAGTTCTGCTTTTGAACAGATTTGTATTCGTCGTAATACTTGTAGTATGGACAGGATCTTGTGTTTCTTGTTAGATAGTCAAGATATTCATCCTCGTCAAGGTCTATCTTGCAAACGTTTTCCCCTAAATCCTCGTCGTAATCAAAGTATTCGCATGTATCACAGCAGGCATTCATCAGTCTATTGTGTAGGTAGTACCTTGAGCCGTATCAACGAGGGTAACTCCCTTTTCCTTAAGATAATTTCTGATTTCGTCGGCTCTTGCGTAATTCTTAGCCTTCTTTGCGTCCTTTCTTTCCTGAATAAGAGCCTCGATCTCAAGCTCGAATTCAGTCTTGGGAGTCTCATCCTTGATTTCAACGGGAGCCTCGGTAGCCTTTTCTCTTACAAGGTTAATGGAAAGAACGGTATCGATATCCTTAAGACACGCTATCTTTGTAGCATCGGATACCTGCGCCTTCAAAATATCGTAAATAGCGGTAATGCCGAGGGCAGTGTTCATGTCGGAGCCGACAGCCTTAATAAACTTTTCACGGTTAGCGCTTACGTATGCTGCATCAATATCGTCTCCGTCCTTGAGATTATCAATACGGCGAAGAAGCTTTTTATATGTTGCGCTTGCCTGATCAAGAGCCTCGTAGGAGAACACAAGGGGCTTTCTGTAATGGGACTGTAAGCAGAAGAAACGGTATGCGATGGGGTCGTAGCCCTTGCTTTCAAGAAGAGAAACGGTCAAAAATTCGCCCTTTGATTTGGACATCTTACCCGTTTCGTCGTTCAAATGATGAACGTGGAACCAATAATTGCACCACTTATGACCGAGATACGCCTCGCTCTGGGCGATTTCGTTAGTGTGGTGGGGGAATATATTGTCAACGCCGCCGCAGTGAATGTCAAGATATTCGCCGCAGTGCTTCATGCTGATGCAGGAGCATTCAATGTGCCATCCGGGGTAACCTACTCCCCAAGGGCTGTCCCACTTAAGCTCCTGATCGTCGAATTTGGACTTTGTAAACCAGAGAACGAAGTCACTCTTGTTACGCTTGCTCGTATCCTCTGTAACATCGTCACGCACGCCGACCATAAGCTCCTCGCTTGAGTGACCCGTAAGGGCATTGTAATCAGCTACCTTGGATGTATCGAAATATACGTTTCCGTCAGCAAAATAAGCGTAGCCCTTTTCCATAAGACCCTCAATGGTCTTTATAAACTCGTCAATACACTGCGTTGCGGGCTCAATAACGTCGGGAGTCTTGATATTGAGCTTTGCGCAGTCGGCAAAGAATGCGTTCTTATAAAATTCAGCAATTTCAAGAACGGTTTTCTTTTCACGCTTAGCGCCCTTGAGCATCTTATCTTCACCCGTGTCGCCGTCGCTCGTCAAATGACCTACGTCGGTAATGTTCATAACACGCTTAACGTCGTAGCCGGAATAACGGAGAAACTTTTCAAGCACGTCCTCCATCATATAGGTACGGAGATTTCCGATGTGTGCAAAGTGGTATACGGTAGGGCCGCAGGTGTACATCTGCACCCTTCCGTCTTCTATAGGCTTAAATTCCTCAAGGGCTCTTGTCAAAGTATTGTATATTTTCATAAATCAAACCTCGTCGTTTTTATCGTTATCGTCGTTTTTATTTTTGGGTGTATATTTGGGAAGCTTAGCTATGGAGGCTACGCATACTGCGGAGATAATTATTCCCACGGCGCCAACCATTACGTATGTGACGTCGTCCATAGCGGGAGATATTACGGAGAACAGATTATAAACCATATGGAATATGATTACAGAAATCAAGGATTCGGTTTTACAGTACAGCCAACCCATAAGAATACCGAGACAGGATGCGTAAATTATGCCGATGGGGTGACCGTGCACAAGGCCGAATATAAGGGATGTTGCGATTATTGCCAGCCATTTGTTACAT
>JAFVYY010000012.1 GCA_017508405.1 Clostridia bacterium | reverse complement strand
GTTTTAGTCCCGCTTGAGCGGGGTTTCGTAACAAATGCATGGCTGACAGGCCAATAAAAGACGCACTTGTGCGTAGCCTGTAGTATTAGGGCTATGCCCGAAACTGAAATACCACCCGCTATGCGGGTGGATTATTATTTTAACAGCTCCGTAATTCAGGCAACTGCGCTGCGTACGGCGCAAACGCAAACACTTTTATCATCGGCGGAAAGTCCCCTTTGACGGGAACGGCTGAGAATCATGGACGGGAGAGTGTCAATGCTTTCGCAATCTGCGCTTGAAAGAGCCGAGGTAAGCCATCCGTCATCCTCATCGCCCTGACATATTCCGTCGCTTATCATAATTACTATATCGTTTTCCTGTAAATTAAAGTCAAGCTGCTCGGCATCGGGCTTTTTCATAATACCGATAGGAGCGGTTTTCGAAAAAAGCTTGAATACCTTTTCGCCCCTTTTTACGTAAGATGGAGCAGCGCCGCTTTTTATAAAGCTGCTTCTTCCGTCGGCAAGGTCGATTTCCAAAAGATCAACGGATGAGGAGCATTCCACACGCTTGTTTCTCAGAAAGTTATTTGCCATGGAAATAGACACCTCCTTATCGGGATGATGGAAGAGAAGCTTTTTTAAAAATTCAGCGCACATCTTAGAGGTATTTGACGCCTCCTTGCCGCTTCCCATTCCGTCGCATATGAGCATATAGAATTTATTGTCACAGGACAAAAATGTGGACACAGTGTCGCCGTTTTGCTCATCCTTTTCCGTTTTGCCGGAAAGACGGGCGCTTTCAACAGCATATTTATTTGCGCTTTCCGCCACCATTACGGAAAGGGGAGAATCACCCTCGATTATGGGAGGGCTTATCCGTCTGCCGAGGGCTTTTTCAAGCTCGGCGGAAAGGACTGACGACGTGCATTTTGAGCTTTCTATATCAACTCCCGTGGCGACGATTCTTTTCTTCGAATCTCCGTATACCCCGATTTTTTCATATATCAGTCCCACCGAGTCACAGGCTCGGCGCACCCTGTCGGTAAGCTGGGCATCAAGGGAATATTCCTCGCAGAGCTTTTTTGATTCCTTACTGAGAAGCTTTGATATGTTTTCGTAATCCATACCGCTTATTTCCATTTTATCATTCTTTAAAAGTCCGTCCTCCTCTTCCTTGCATTTTATATTGATTTTTTCGATTATTGTATCAATATTAGGGCAACGGTGCAGGAATTTTTCGTCAATATCAGTCTTTGATACGGATTTGTTGTAGTATGATGCCACGCTTAATTTGTCGATGTTTTCCTTTGTCGTTATGGAATCTCTGTCCCAGCAGATGCTTCGCTTCGGGCAGGAGTAACAGTTTGACTCGCATATTTCAAGACAGCTGTCGTATCTTGATTCTATACTTATGCTTTTTTCGTGAGTTCCGAAATCGTAAAGAAGCTTTGATATTTCCATTAATGAATCGGAGACCCGAAGGAAGCTGGTTTTTACCTCATCAGCGTTTCTTTTTGAAAGTATTTCGTTTACTGTCACGCTATCCGAGGATGATGCGCTGAGGCGAGGACGGGGAAGAGCCTCGAATCTCAATACGGGATACATAATGAGAGTGGTAAGCAAAAGCTCGGGAACGAGGTAAACGATAGCCTCGTAGCCGGATGTGAAAAGTCCGTAGCCTATGCTCACAGTAAAGGCGCTCATAACCGCAAGAAAAACGGAAAATTTCCATAAAAATCCCGAAATCAGGGATGCTATGGCAAAAACGGGGGCAAATACTATCTTTTGGCAGATTCCCAAAATAGCGCCAAGGGCGGCGCCTTTAGTGGACGATACGTTTTTTGAAGCGTAGAGAGTAAGCCCGTAGGAAAAGATTATTGATACGTTCAGGGTAAAAAGCTCGATTCCCTTGATTGCAAAGGCCGCCATAAAGGCAAGGGTGCAAAGAGCAACGAGCCTCTTTGATGATTCTCTTTCCTCATAGAGACCGCAAAGGGCATAGGACAGTACAGAGGATACGGTTACAAAGAATGCAAGAACAAAGATCTCATAGTAGGAAAAGTCGGATAAAATAACGGAATATATACTGATTCCAAGAGAGGAAAATGCGCAAAGAGCTACACGTACCCCCTCGTTTTCCATAAAAAAATGCGGAAATCATATCTCTTCTGTATTCCATATTCATATATGATGCTCTGTCCCTGCCCTCGCTCAACCATATAGAGCCCACGATTCGCAAGGCAAAAAGAGCACACAGGGCAACGGCGTAGGGCAGATTAAAGCCCATGTTGAAGTAAACGGAAAGTATGCTTCCCGCAAAAACGAAAGGGGCGTAGCGCTTACAGGAAGAGAGAAGAGCAAGGGAGAACGGATAAACGTCAAAAATGAACTTTATTGGAGTTAAGAAAAAGCCGAGGGCAAAAAGAAAGCATTGATACAGGACGCTTTTTACTTCATCGCTTATTTTTAATCCACCTTTGAATTTTGGTTGAACTTTATTCATAATTTATCCTCCGAGCGAATATAATAGGTGGTTGTATTATACAACCGCAATTAAGATAAATTTGTCATATCATACCGTCGGAAAATCACTATTTTTCGGGGGGAGTGTAGATAAAACCTTAAAATGCGTTTAAAAAACGGAGCTCTGTCAAAAAAAGAAGATGAAAAACTTGCATTTTTTTAAAAAAAGGTTTAAAATAGAAGCGTAAGAATTTTGAAAGAGGGTGAGAGCTACGGACGGAACTGAAATCAAGGCGGTCTGCTTTACCGGCCACAGAGTCATAGGCGCCGATTTTGACGAGGCAATGCTTGATGAATATCTTCTTAAGCTTGTCGGTGTCGGATACAATACGTTTATTTGCGGCGGAGCTCTCGGATACGATACGGTTGTTGCTGAAAAAATATTGGAATTACGAAGTTTCTTTCCTTCCATCCGCCTGCACCTGTATATACCCTGCAGGGATCAGGACAGAAGATGGAGCGCAGCGGACAGAAAACGGTATAAAAGGATTCTTGACAGCGCCGATCACGTAGAGGTGATAGCCGAAAGCTACTATGACGGCTGTATGAGGGACCGCAATTACAGAATGGTGGATAACGCAAGGATCTGTATATGCTACCTTAATAACGAAACAAAGAGCGGTACAGCCCAGACCGTACGTTACGCTAAGAAAAATGGCGTTGCTGTCATCAACGTTGCAAAGGGAAGACCGTATTCGAATTAAATATGGATAAATACAACAAAAAGCGGAATCTCACCCGCTTTTTTACGTAAAAGGTGAAAAATTATGCAGAATATACAAAATAAATTGTAAAAATTGTTTAAAATGTATATTGACTATTCAAAAACGGTGTGATATAATTAATCCATATTTTTTATTTTTATATTTAAGGAGATCATTCACAATGAAAAAGACAATTATGAAGATTATGTGTCTTGTTCTCGTAGTTGTAATGGCAACACTTTGCTTTGCAGCTTGCGGCAATGAAGTAAACTACGCTGAGAACAACACAACAATCAAAATCGGTGTATCCGGCCCCTTGTCCGGCGGTGCGGCTATGTACGGTATCGCAGTTCAGAACTCCGCTCAGCTCGCTATTGACGAAATCAACGCAGCAGGCGGTATCAACGGTGTTATGCTTGAGCTCGTTGCAAAGGACGACAAGCACGATCCCACACAGGTATCCACTACATACACAGCTCTTTATGAGGGCGGATGCCAGCTCTTCCTCGGCACTGTAACAACAGCTCCCGGTCTTCAGTTCAAGCAGTACGCTCTTGAGGACGGTATCTTCTACCTCACACCCTCCGCATCCGGCGACGACATTTCTTCTAAGGACGGCGGTTTCCAGATGTGCTTCGCTGACTCTAACCAGGGTACAGCTTCCGCTCAGTACTTCAACACCAACTATGCAGGTAAGAAGGTTGGTATCTTCTACAAGGCTGACGATGACTACTCCGTAGGTATCAAGAACAACTTTGTTGCTAACCTTAACTCCTCCTTCGGTACACCCGTTGAGGCTTCCTTCACAGGTGATGCTAGCCAGTTTGACTCCCAGATCGCACTTCTTAAGACATGCGACGTAATCTTTATGCCTATCTACTATACACCCGCTTCCCAGTTTATGAGACAGGGCGCAACAGATATCAAGGCTGACGCTATCTACTTCGGTTGCGACGGATTTGACGGTATTGACGCTGTTGACGGCTTTGATATTGACACAATTTCTCAGGAAGTTTCCTACCTTTCTCACTTTGATTCCACATCCACAACAGGCCCTGCAGCTGATTACAT
This sequence comes from Clostridia bacterium, assembly GCA_017508405.1. Taxonomy (GTDB): domain Bacteria; phylum Bacillota; class Clostridia; order Oscillospirales; family CAG-272; genus RGIG2000. The sequence continues at coordinate 5,187 of JAFVYY010000012.1, read as the reverse complement.
CAATGCATATAAGACTAAGTATCCCAATGCACCCCTTAATCAGTTCGGTGCTGCTGCATACGACTGCGTATACGCTATGGTAGACGCTCTCAAGGCATCCGGTGAAGAAATCACAGCTACAATGTCCGCTCAGGACTTTGCTGAAATCCTTATGGATCAGTTTGCCGGTGACTTCGTATTCCACGGTGTAACAGGTGAATGTGTAAACGGTGAAAAGTCCACAATCTCCTGGAACGACGACGGTACAGTTAACAAGAAGGCTGTTAAGTACGTAGTAAAGCAGAAGAGCTAATCAGAAGACAGCTTACTAAAAGTTTGAATTGCCGGCGTAGATTCTGCGTCGGCAATTTGTATAACTCATCAAAATCAGACTATATCGCATTCTTGCGAAAAGACAAAGTAAGGAATTAACAATGGAATTTATTACGATGATAATAAACGGCTTAAGCATTGGCGGTACCTATGCGATGATAGCTCTTGGCTATACCATGGTATACGGTATTGCAAAGATGCTTAACTTCGCTCACGGCGATATCATAATGGTTGGCGGCTACACCATAGTTTTGTTTTTCCCAATAAGCCCCATTCTCGGCATCATTGCCTCCGTGATTTTTTGCGTTACCGTTGGAATAGTCGTTGAAAAGACCGCGTATAAGCCATTAAGAGGCGCATCCCCCCTTGCGGTGCTTATTACCGCCATCGGTGTCAGCAAGCTTCTTCAGAGCGCGGCTCAGATATTTATCGGCTCCGAATCCAAGGGCGTTACGGTAAATCTCGGCGAGATCAGAATGGGCGAAATCAAGATCAACGTTCTTACCCTTATTACTATCGCTTGCTCAGCGGCTGTAATGGTTGCTCTTACTCTCTTCGTTAAGTATACGAAGACAGGTAGAGCCATGGTAGCGGTGTCCGAGGACAGAGGCGCTGCTCAGCTTATGGGTATCAACGTAAACTTCATAATTATGATAACCTTTATAATCGGCTCCGCCCTTGCGGCTGTTGCAGGCGTATTCCTCGTATTCAAGATACAGGACGTTGGCACTACCTTCGGCGCTATGCCGGGTATCAAGGCGTTTGCCGCTGCGGTTATCGGCGGTATCGGCTCCATCCCCGGCGCAATGGTGGGTGGCTTGGTGCTTGGCTTTATCGAGGCGGTATGCGGTATGGTACCCGCCCTTTCACCCTATACCGACGCTATCGAATTTGCAATTCTTATTATAGTTCTTCTTGTTAAGCCTACGGGCTTCCTCGGAAAGAAGAGAAGGGAGAAGGTATAATGAAAAAGTCATTCAAAAGCTTTGCAAAGCATTATATGAATTACGCTGTGATCGCGGCTGTAATGCTTATTTTCACAATCCTTGCTCTCGCGACACCTATGAAGGCGTCAACGTCCCTTCTTTTCCAGAAGATCACGGTTGCCGTTATTATGGCGGTATCACTCAGCCTTGTCGTAGGCTTCCTCGGTGAGCTTTCACTTGGTCACGCAGGCTTTATGAGCATTGGCGCGTACCTTGGCGGTAAGATCGCCCTTGTAATTATTGAGGGCGGCGACCTTGAGGCAAGCAATATTCTCGTATTCGTGCTTGCTCTCGTTATCGGAGCTGCCTGCGCTGCGCTCTGCGGCTTTATCGTCGGCTTTGCTGCACTCCGCTTAAGAGGCGACTATCTTGCAATCGTTACCCTCGCCTTCGGTGAGATCGTAAGAGTAATCTTTACGAATACCTCCTCCGAAAGCTTTGGCGGCGCTCTCGGTCTTAAGAGCCCCTCCTTCAGTATGAAAAAGACATATATACTCGTAATTATCGGCTTCGTTCTTATCCTCTTTACTCTCTTCGTTATCCAGAACCTTTTGAGAAGTAAGGCGGGCAGAGCTATTACGGCTATCCGTGATAACGAAATTGCGGCTAAGGCTACGGGTATCAACGTAACCAAGCATAAGCTTATGGTTTTCGTTATTTCCGCTGCATTTGCCGGAGTTGCAGGTGTGCTTTTCAGCTATGCTAATTCACCTATTAAGGCGGACACCTTTGACTTTAACTACTCAATTGAAATCCTCGTAATGGTGGTTCTCGGTGGTATGGGCAGTATTAACGGCTCAATTATCTCCGCAACCCTTATTACTATTCTTAATGACAAGCTTACCGTATATCTCTCCGGTGACAATGCGGTATTCAAGGACTTGTTCTACGCCCTCATTCTTATCCTCATTATTATATACAACAATGCGCCCGCGCTTAAGGGCTTCCGTGAGAAATATAATTTGAGAAATCTTGTAAACAAGATAATTAAGCCCAAGCACGATCCCTCCGCGGTTCGCGACGATGCGGCAAGATGGGACGTTGTTCCTACAAAGATCGAAATGAACGAGGTGCTTTCCACCGACCTTGTTATAGATAAGGTTGGCAGAGGCGATGACAGCGCCGACATCCGTGAAAGAGGAGGTAATAAATAATGGCTAAATTTATTGACTCCGTAAAGAAGCGCATCAAGGCTATGTTCCCTGAAAAGATACAGAGAAAAACTATTGAAAGCGACTACGTTCTCGAAACTGAAAGCCTCGGTATCTCCTTCGGCGGTCTTAAGGCCGTTCAGAACGTAAATTTAAAAATCAGTAAAAATCAGATATACGGTCTTGTCGGTCCTAACGGCGCAGGTAAGACAACCGTATTCAATCTTCTTACAGGCGTATATCAGCCCACAGAAGGAACATTTTACTTGAACGGTGAGGAATTAAGAGGACTTCCTCAGGAGGAAACCAACCATAAGGGTATTGCAAGAACCTTCCAGAACATCCGTCTCTTCAATAATATGAGCGTTGTAAGAAACGTAATGGTAGGTCTTCATAATCAGGAGGAATACAAATGCTCGGTTCTTGAGAGCGTTTTACGCCTTCCCCGTCATTTTAAGGTAGAAAAGGAAATGAGAGAAAGAGCTAAGGAGCTTCTTGACATTTTCGGACTTCTCGAGGAAAGAAACAACCTTGCCTGCAACCTTCCTTACGGTAAGCAGAGAAAGCTTGAAATTGCAAGAGCTCTTGCAACAAACCCCAAGCTTTTGCTTCTTGACGAGCCTGCCGCAGGTATGAACCCTCATGAAACTGAGGACTTAATGAACACAATCAGACTTATAAGAGATAAGTTTGATATGACTGTGCTTCTTATTGAGCATGATCTTAAGTTCGTATCCGGACTTTGCGATAAAATTACGGTGCTTAACTTCGGTACTGTTCTTGCAGAGGGTACGGCTGAGGAGGCTCTCAACGATCCAGAGGTCGTTAAGGCTTATATTGGTAACTAAGGAGGATGTGAAATGGCACTTTTAGAGGTTAAAAACCTTGATGTACACTACGGTGTAATTCAAGCTATAAAGGACATATCCTTCGAGGTTAACGAAGGAGAAATAGTAACTCTCATCGGCGCAAACGGCGCAGGTAAAACAACTACGATGCAGAGCATTATCGGTCTTATCCATCCTACAAGGGGCGAGATCTATTACGACGGGCAAAAGATAAACGGTATTCCTTCACATAAGATCGTTAAGCTTGGTATGACACAGGTACCGGAGGGAAGAAGAATCTTTTCCGAGCTTACCGTTTATGAAAACCTTGTAATGGGCGCATACACAAGAAAGGATAAGGACGGCGTAGAGAAAGATTTTAAGGATATCTACGAGCTTTTCCCCAGACTTGAGGAAAGAAAAAATCAGGTTGCGGGTACTCTTTCCGGCGGTGAGCAGCAAATGCTTGCAATGGGCAGAGCGATTATGAGCCGTCCTAAGCTTCTTATGCTTGACGAGCCCTCAATGGGACTTTCACCCCTTCTTGTTGATCAGGTGTTTGATATTATCAAGCGCTTCCACGAAAAGGGAACTACCATTCTTTTGGTAGAGCAGAACGCAAACAAATCCTTGGCTATCTCCGACAGAGCATACGTTCTTGAAAACGGCAGAATAGTTTTAAGCGGCACAGGAGCAGAGCTTCTTGCCAGCGAGGAAATCAAAAAGGCATATCTCGGCGGCTAAGGCGGAGCCCTCAGGGCTTCCCCTACCCCAATTATTTAATTTTTAAGGGTGATAAAATGAAAGCAGTTATAACAGTGATCGGTAAGGACAATGTAGGTATTATTTCCTCAATAAGCGGCGAATGCGCTAAATACGGCGTTAATATTGTAGATATTACCCAAAGCGTTATTCAGGACTATTTCGCTATGATCATGCTTGTGGAAATCGATAATATGAGCGTTAAGCTTACAGATTTTCAGGATTCACTTTCCAAGGTCGGCTTGGAAAAGGGACTTGACATTCGTGTAATGCATGAGGATATTTTCAACGCAATGCACCGTATCTAAGAGGTGACGAAATGATAAATACAAAGGATATTCTTGAAACTATCAATATGATAAAGCAGGAAAATCTGGATATTCGTACAGTAACTATGGGAATATCCCTGTTTGACTGCATCAGCGACGACCAGAAAAGGCTCGAAGCTAAGATTTACGACAAAATAACAAGATGCGCAGAAAAGCTTGTTCCCACAGCGGAGGAGCTTGAGCACACCTACGGTATTCCGATCATAAACAAGAGAGTCAGCGTTACCCCTATTTCCTTAGTGGGAAGCAATATCGGAATTGACGGCTACGTTCGTCTTGCGGGAGTGCTTGAAAGAGCGGCTAATGAGGTTGGTATCAACTTTATCGGCGGCTTCGGCGCTCTTGTACAGAAGGGTATGACCAAGGGAGCAGCTAACCTGATAGAAGCAATTCCGGAGGCTCTTGCAACAACGACTAAGGTTTGCTCCAGCGTAAACGTGGCATCCACCAAAGCAGGTATAAATATGGATGCGGTTAAGCGTATGGGTGAAATAATCAAGGATACGGCAATCCTTACAAAGGATAATGATTCCATCGGCTGCGCTAAGCTCGTGGTATTTGCTAACATCCCTGAGGATAACCCCTTTATGGCAGGCGCTATGCACGGTATGGGCTAGAGCGACACTGTAATAAACGTTGGCGTATCCGGTCCCGGTGTTGTGGCTTCAGCTATTAAGAGAGAGGGCTTTTGTGATTTCTCACGCCTTGCCGACGTCATTAAGAAGACAGCATTCAAGATTACAAGAGTAGGTCAGCTTATTGCTCAGGAGGCTGCAAGGCGTCTTAATACACCCTACGGAATTATTGATTTGTCCCTTGC
>JAFVYY010000096.1 GCA_017508405.1 Clostridia bacterium | reverse complement strand
GTGAGGATCGTTTGTATGAACGTGAACCTTGATTATTTCACCGTCGTCAACAAGAACGATACTGTCGCCCATTCCGTTAAGATACGCTTTCAAGGGAGCGGAATCGCTGTCTCCGTCGTGCTTTCTTACTATAAACTCCGTACAGAAGCCAAAGGTGATATCCTCTGTTGCAAAGGATGAAAAATCTGCTCTTTCCTTAGACTCCGTCTTAATCTCAGCTTTGGGAGCATAGCTTACGTTGTCCTTGTTAAGAGCGTGAAGCATCGCCTGCATTACAAGAAGCCAACCCTTACCTCCCGCATCAACAACTCCCGCCTTTTCAAGCACGGGGTTTTGGAATACGGTATTAGCAAGCGCCTTTTCCGCCTCCTTAATGGCTGCGGTTAGAACGTATTCGAAGCTGTTTTCCTCCTCTGCCGCCTTTATTGCCGCATCTGCGCAGCTTCTTGCAACGGTGAGTATTGTTCCCTCTGCGGGACGGTCTACGGACTTATATGCGGCTTCAACTCCATGCTGAAGCGCCTTTGCCCAAGCAACACCGTCGCACTCCTTTGAGTTTTCGAGTCCCTTTGCGATTCCTCTGAAAAGCAGGCTGATAATTACACCTGAATTTCCTCTTGCTCCGTGAAGCATAGCCTTTGCGGTTTTAACCGCAACCTCCTCAATAGAGGCGTCCTTATTCTTAAGAAGCTCCTCTGCCGCATGACCGATGGTCATTGACATATTTGAGCCTGTATCACCGTCGGGGACGGGGAAAACGTTAAGCTCATTTATCTCTTCCTTATTATCCTCAAGGCATTGAGCCGCATTGATTATAAGCTTGCGGTATTCCTCCGCATTTATCTTATTATGCTGTAAGCCTTCCACTGCCAAATCTCCTAACTCAATTATTTCTTTCATTGCCGAAGAAGAACAACGCCACAGTACCGGGACCTGTATGCGCTCCTATTGTTGAGCCTATATAGTTTATAACAACATTTCCTTTAAGGCTTGGAAACGCTTCCTCTACAAGGTCGGCAACGGTACGGGCGTCCTCATAGCAATCGGAATGTGTTATAAAGCACTTTCCATTATATTCTTTACCGTTATCCGCATTTTCAACCATTTTATTGAAAATTGCCTTTATTACGTTACTCTTTCCTCTGATTTTCTCTCTCGGTATAAGCTTACCGTTATTATCAACGTTAAGCAGAGGACATATCTTAAGCATGGTTCCAAACCATCCCGCCGCCTTTGATATTCTTCCTCCCTTAACGTAAAACGAAAGGTCGGTTGAGAAAAACCAATGATGAACTCTCAATCTGTTTTCCAAAGCCCACGTGTAAAGCTCGTCGATTGTCATTCCGCTGTCTCTCATTTCTGCCATTGCATCAACAAGAAGACCAAATCCACCCGATGCCGCAAGAGAATCAACAACGTAAATCTTACGCTCGGGAAATTCCGTCTTTAAATCCTCTGCCGCAAGACGCGCGGAATTGCATGAGCCGGAAAGCCCCGAGGAAAGAGCAACGTGGATAATATCCTTTCCGCTTTTTAGAACGGAACGAAAATGCTCTGCATATACGTCCATGCTGATAAGGGAGGTCTTTGTATCGGCACCGTCCCTCATAGCCTGATAAAAGTCCTTATACATTAAGGTTTTTCCAAGATCGTCTATATAGTCCTTTCCTCCGAGGTTGTAATTGAAGTAAAGGCATTTGACTCCTATTTTTTCAAAATGCTCTGCGCTTATATCAGCGGGGGAGCAAGCGCTTAATACATATTCACTCATATTTCTTTTCCTTTCAAGAAATTTTACACTATAATTTTACCATCATTATATAAAATAATCTATCTACATCGTAAAATTTTTTATCTACTCTGTTTTTTTACCAAGTAGAATATAAAAAAACCACTCTACAAACCGTAGAGTGGCGGGGGATGTGTCGATAATTAAAGCTTTTTTATTTGTTTTCAGCTTTTTCTGTTTTATCCTTGTGAGAGAACTTAATTGTGATTTTTATACGCAAGCAGAGGAACAAAATGACTTCAGCAGGTAAAGCAAGAAGGAAAAGCATCCAGTTATTATAGTTTCCAACAGCAAAATACACCGTTAAAAGTATACCTATAATTATGGCTGAAATATAGAAAAACGCTCCCTTACCCTTGCTCCACGTAAAGCTGAATACAGTCGTTACGATTCCGACAACCGGTATTGCATAAATAAATATCTGCCACACGTATTTTCTTGTTGCAATAGCAAGACCGATGAATACTACAAGAGCTACGGTCCACGTAGCGATAATAGCTATATTCTCAATAATTCTTCTGTTACGCTTAATTGGTCTTGTATCCACCTTTTTTTCCTGTTCGGAATGCTCTGTCATAATATAATCGGCATTTACTCCAAACAGTGTGCATAGCTTTTGTATTACGTATAGATCGGGGAGTCCTTCTCCTCTTTCCCATTTTGAAATCGCTTTATCCGAATAATTAAGCTTTTCTCCAAGCTCATATTGAGTAAGATGATTAACTGTGCGAAGATAAAAAATGTTTTGACCTACAACAGACTTTAAATCCTTATCCTCCATAAAGGCCCCTCCCTTCCGTTAAGTTTCTCTTTTGTATTATTTTATCACAAAAAAGTATACTAGTCAAGATTATATTATCGACAATATAATATTATTTTATAGAAAGAGTAAGAGGACTGCCGACGGCAGTCCTCTTAAATTTATTAGCTGTTTTTAATTGAACCATGCGGATGAATCCATACCGAGAATATTTGCAACGGCATCAAGCTTTTCCTTGAGAGCGTTGTCCTCAGCACCGCCTGTGGAGTTGTTTTCGAAATAATCCTTTATTGCGTTTTCTGCAGTTGATTTATCAGCCTCGGAGAGTGAGCCTGCTATACCGTAGGGGTCCTCAACCTTTTCATCGCCCTGAGTCTTACCTGCGCTGATTATTGCATTGGAAACGATCTCAGAGGAAAGTACGGTATCAACAAGATCCTCAGCTGTCATTCCCGTTACGGAATCCTCACCGCCGAAAACATGCTCAATATCGGCGCTGCTGCTTGATGAAACGTCCTTCATAGTGTTTACGATAGTAGTTATAGCCTCTATTTCCTTCTCTACCTGCTCCTCAGTCATATTCTGAGTAGCGGATGAAATACCGTCTATTACGGAGTTTATCGTATTAGACATTGTGTCAGCCTCATCCTCAGACATACCGAAATCCTTAAGAGTATCTGTAGAAATTGCAGCCTTAAGCGTATCTGCCGCCTCGGGAGTCATTTCCGTAATCATAAACTTAAGAGCTTCCTCGTAATTATCCTCGTTTATTCCCTCTTTGCTCAAGGAGATCGCCATAACGGCAAGCTTCTGAGCGGATACAAGAATGTTTTCAAATTTAGTACTCTTATCTGTAAGCTTTGCAATAAGGTCACTTGATACAAATCCGAGGTCGGATACCATATCTGAATTAAGAAGAACTGTAAGAATGTACTCACTTGAATTACCGAGAAGTGAGCTTCCTCTCAACATATCAATAGCCGCACCGAGAGAGCCGAGATCCGCATTAACAATGAATGCGTTTTCGTCTGCGCTGTCAAGGTTCTCCGTTGACTCTATAAAGGTCATAACCTTTGAAATAACCTGTGCAATAGTAGCTGCATCAGCTCTTATTTGCGCCTCTGTCAAGGTGTTGATATCTATATGGTCAGGCTTAGGTGTAGTATCTCCCTCGTCTGCAAAGTTTTCTCCTATAACGTTAACCAAGATATCGGGAATATAACCGATAATGGGTCTTAATCTAACGTTCTTGTACGCCTCCGCAAATATAGATTCAAGAAGAACCTCATTTGTTGCAAGCTTCAATGGGTCGGGCTCTTCCTTAGAAAGCTCTACGAATACACCCTGATCAATACAGGTAACCATAAGGTTTGCAATAGTTCCAACGTCTTCCTTAATGTTATCTGAATTTGTATTGGAAAGTGATCTGAGAATACCATCAAAAAGCTCCTCATATTCCTCTCCGACCTCTATTTTTTCAATGCCGAAGGCAGGCTCGCCATTAAGCCATTTTTCGGAAACTATTGAAAGAACCTCTGCCGATACAAAGGGTAAAAATTCTCCCTCGTTCAGAATCGTCTTAATATTATTAATACTGGTCTTCTGTCTGTCACCGTAGTTTTCGGGGCTTTCCTCCGAAATCACTATGATATTTGCGTAAAGCTTTGCAAATCCGTCAACCTCCGATGTTACGGAGATCTTTACGTCCTCTACGTTTTTGGTTGTAAGGCTGTTGAATACAAGCTTTCCGCCCATACCGTTAATAACCTTAACCGCCGGGCTGTTTCTTATAGGATTGATAACCTCATCCATAATTGACTGAAGCTCTTCAACTGTGCCGTCATCACCCTGTGATTGCTGAGCGGACGCAAGCTGAGGCTCTGTTGCAGTAGCACTTATAACGGTATCAATTGTATTTCCTGCAAAGGTTATATAACCGACGATGGGTATGAGCAAAATAACTATGAACAAAGCATTGCGCAAGCCACCTATAAATCCGCCGGCAAGACGGTTTCCGCCTCTGTAGCTGGGGCCGCCGTTTTTACCTACAATTAATCTTTCTATGATGAGCTTGGGTATCTTAATTATAATACCCAAAAGAATGTGAACAAGAATAAATATGATAGGCGTAATAAGCGCCATGGGAATTGCAAGAACCGCTTTTGCCATTTCAGGGTTTTCACGTCCCTGCTCAACGTATTCCAAAAGACTGTCTATGGTAGTTGCTATATCTCCGCTTAATTTTTCCTTAACGGTAAGCAACAGCTCCTCAAATTTTTCAAGGTCCACGTAGGTATTTGTTATTCCCTTTGCCACAAGGATGGAAATAATAAGGCAAAGAATAACGAAGCCTAAATCCATAAGGGATTTCCAAAGGCCCTTACGTAAGCCTCTTAAAAATCCAAACAGGAATAACAAGCCTATAAGTCCAAAAATAGCTATGGTAGTTATAGATCCGATCTCCATTGTAACTCTCCTTTTACTTTTTAAATTTTATTAAACTCGATAACAGCCTCAAAGGTGTCCGTGCCCTCGGGCAAGGTGTAATCAATACAGTATACCTTTTCGGTTTTATCGGATGTATGACAGGGGGCATCCACAACCGTAATTTTAGGTGCGATCTTATCCTTGGGTCTTAGCTTAACACCGCATACAATTACGGAAGAATGCCAAACTGTCGGCTTATGACGTGTAACAAAGCGCTCAGTAATCGGTACTCCTTTATCCGTATCATAACGGTCTGTCAAGGTGATTTCATTTTCCTCAAGCACAAAGCTGCGCTCGATTTTTCTTACCGAGTCAAGTCCGTAGGCGTTGGCAAACTCATATTTTGCTGTTTTTGTAGCTTCGTCATAATCTATTATTACCCTTTCTCTCTTTTCTCCGTCCTGCGGCTTATCGCCAAAATATGGTACGTTATGAGACCAAGAGGATGGATGGAAAAACGTATATCTCTTTTCACCGTGGTAATCCTGAGAATATGCGCCTGAGCCAAGGTCCACAAACACCTGTTTATTCTTATGGGAAAGAATGAACGAGCCTACGTCATTGTGATTGTGTGATTCACCGTTTGTACCGCCCTTGAGAGCTATACCGTAATGCTCACCGCGTTTGATAAACCAACCCGTATCCGTGAGATTGTAAATAGCAGGCTTAAGCTTATCATCAGCCGTAAATTCTTTCTTGTAGTAAAGAATACTTCTCAATGCAAAAGCAAAATGCTGATATGCAATTATCGTACCCTGCTCAGAAGGAAGCTTATCTATACTCTCTCCGTAAACGGAACGAAGAAGATGAGGGAGTCCGATCCAGTAGCCCTCTTTGAGGTTGCAATCGGAGAACGTAACCATAGTATGAGTATCCATAAAGGTTTTCTGCACAAATTCCGCAATAGATTTAACCTTTGGAAGCTTAAACAGATCATCCTCTCCGTTTGTGAATTCCTTAAGAAGTGATGCGTATATCGCAAAGAATCCGAAGCCGAAGCCCCAGTATGCCGTACCCTCAACACATACGCCGTCATCTGCATAAGGAGCAAGATAGAAATCAACGCTCTTTCTCAAGCGGTCCTTGTTTGCATTGAACACATCGGGTGCCTCATACATGAGAGTTCCGCCAACAGCACCGGTACAAACTGCATTCCAGTTATTATCGTGCTTCTCCCAGAAAAACCTCTTGTTGATATAGGGATCTATAATTCTGCGTCTTATCTGATCTGACATTCTGTCCTGAATAAGCTTAGGAAGTCTGTCAGCGAGAAGATGCTTTATCTCAGCCATTGAAAATCCTATTGAAGCTGCATAAATATCAATAAGCGCAGGATCATATTCATCAGGTGTGGTATTGTAATAGCTGTTATGGTGAGCGAGAGGTGACCATGAATACTCGCCGCAATATACCCAAATGATTTCGATGAGGTTGTTAAAATACTCCTCATTATCGTAGTAAATCATTGACATGAGAGCGGCAGACTGCAGCTGAAAGAGCTGTCTGTACCAGATATTACCCTGATCCCCCTTGCCAAAGTATGTGCCGTAGGTCATAAGCTGAGGCTTTCCTTCAAAAGCCCAGTCATACTTTTCCTTTATTTCTTTACGGTGTCTTGCGAAATCTTCGCTCTCACGCACGTAATCCCAAAATTTTTTATCCTTTGCAAAATCAAGCATAATATTTTGCCTCCGTTGGAAGATTCTATATAATAATTGTAGCACAGTATATAATTTAAATCAATATAATATTAAAATTTTGTGCATTTTTAAATAAAAACCGCTTTATAATCACAAAACACAATATCAAGAACGGAGACTTTTTATATTTTTTAGAAATTTTCGCATAATTCTCTACGGTTGACAGATAATAGAAGTACGATTTTAAATTCAAGGAGTATTATAATGAAAGCCACAGGAATTGTAAGAAGGATCGACGATCTTGGCAGGGTCGTTATTCCAAAGGAAATAAGAAGAGTTTTCAGAATAAGGGAAGGCGATGCCTTAGAAATATTTACGAGCCGTGAGGGAGAGGTAATTTTTAAAAAATATTCTCCTGTTGGGGAAATGTCATCCTTTGCCACACAGTACGTTGAAACGCTACACAAAATTTGTCAAATGTCCGTAGTAATCACGGACAGAGACAGCGTAATTGCATCTGCCGGAGTCTCAAAGAAGGAATACTATGAGAAAAAGCTGAAGGAGGAATTTGACTCCATCATGGATGCCCGTTCTCTTTTCTCCGCAGCAGACAGCGGAAAAACAATATCTATTGTGGACGGGGCGTCAGGATACGTAAAATACGCAATGCCTATTGTTACCGAGGGTGATGTTGTAGGGTGTATTGCCTCAGTCGTAGCAGATGGCGACAGCCGAGTGAGCGATGAATCGGAGGCTAAGCTTATACAGACCGCAGCATCCTTTTTAGGAAAGCAATATGAGGGATAAAAGCGCCACCACGTGTATGAATTTCGCTATATTATGCAAAAAACCGACAAATGAAAGTCGGTTTTTTGTATTTTTATATTGATTTAAATATCCGTTTATGATAAACTTAAAAAGTCAAGAATTCCACGGTAAATCCCCTCTGCAAAAAGCTCGGGCTCGTTTGCCATCAGATTTGCATCTCGGGAGTTTGATATAAATCCCATTTCAACAAGCACGGCAGGCATATTCGTTTTTCTCAAAACGTACAGTCCGGGACGAAGCTTTATTCCCCGGTTTCTCAGTCCTGTGATCTCAGTAAGCTCTCTAAGTATATCCTCAGCTAACTCCGATGATACCGACGGAGCTGAATATACAAGCACCTCTGTTCCGTTTACCGAGGATGATGTTGATGCATTTGTGTGTATGCTTATAAAATAATCAGCGCCCCATGAATTAGCTTCGTCAACTCTTGCCCGTAAGCTTGATGCGTTTGTTGTTCCGAGCTGAGTTTCAGGTGTGGGTCTTGACACTCTTACGTCGAAATTCCCGTTTGAGCGTAACAGATCTGCAAGTATGGTACCCACCTCATATGTAATATCCTGTTCTCTGTAACCGTTTCCCTCAGCTCCTGCGTTTGGGCTGTCGGGATTGTGTCCTTGATCAATATAAATTTTAATAGCCATAATTTCCCCCCTTTCTTTATATATTATGTCATATTTCAAAAGAGGTTAATATGAAGGAATTTAAAGATATTCAAAGAATTTTAAGCCACGTAAGAAAAGCCGTAGAGGAATATTCCATGATAGAAAACGGTGACAGAATAGCCATAGGCATTTCAGGAGGAAAGGATTCTCTTACTCTTCTTTGTGCCCTTGCGCATTTGAAAATCTTTTTGAATAAAGACTTTTCATTGGTTGCGGTTACAATAGACATGGGCTTTGAAGGCTCTGATTTTTCAAGTATAGCAAGCCTTTGCGATGCTTTAGAGGTTGAATACAGGGTAGTCCCGACGCAAATATATGAAATCATATTCAACGTAAGAAAGGAAAAAAATCCCTGTTCCCTTTGCGCAAGAATGCGCAGAGGAGCCCTCCATGATGCAGCAAAAGCCTTGGGCTGTAATAAAATTGCCCTCGGTCATCATTTCGACGACGTTGCCGAAACCTTTATGCTGAATTTATTCTTCGAGGGCAGAATTGGCGCTTTTTCACCTGTTACATATCTTTCCAGAAAGGATCTTACCCTCATAAGACCCCTTATATACACTCGGGAGAAGGAGATCAAGTCCTTCTCAAACAAGGAGCAGTTACCCGTTACGGAGAGCCCCTGCCCTGCCGACGGAAATACGGAAAGAGCTAAAATGAAGGACTATCTTGCCATATTCGATAAGGAACATCCGGGTCTTTACAACAGAATAGTCGGCGCAATTCAGCGAGGCGAGGTTGACGGCTTTCACGAGGACAGGATCGATCAGGCGGAAAAGCTTCGCAGAAAAAAGGAAAATGAAAAATAAAAAAGTTGGATTTTCAAAAATCCAACTTTTTCATTTTATTTACTGTTTTTTGCATTTTTGCTCCAATACATACGTCTGCGTCTCACCTTATTAACGTAGCAGAATACGATAAATCCGGTTATACCGAGTGCGATCACACCGCTTATGATGTAAATTCCGCCGCTGAAGGATGAGGAGTCTACCTTAAGCTCTTCCCAAAGATTATTCAAAAGCGCAAGCTTGTCTGCGGACAGATTTCTGTAAGCATAACCTGAGAAAAGCGTATCAATATTATTTTCAATATCGGGATCGTAGATCACATAGTAGTCATCTCCAAGATATTCCTTGTAATCGGAGTTCTCTGTCACAAGACTATTGGGAGAGCCGTAATAAATATACTCCGCATTAGCAATAGCAGCCTCCTCGGAAAGCATAAAGTTGATAAATGCCTCAGCATGCTTTTTGCTTTCGCTATCTACACCTGCGGGAATACACATAGCATCCGCAAATATGTTGGTCGCAAATTCTCCTTTTTGATTCTTGGGATAGTAGAATGCAAGATTCTCGTTATTGTACATCATAGTGAGTGCGTCACCCGCATAATAAGCGCCTATCCAAGCTTCCTCTGATTCGAGCTTATTGTAAATTTCATCCATTACATAGCTCTGAACCAAGGGCTTCTGTTTTTTAAGCTCGCCAAGAGCGGTTCTCCACTCAGTCTCGGTTGCGTTATTAACGCTGATTCCAAGCTTATACATAGCAGAGCCAAAGGCATCTCTTGCATTATTAAACTGAAGAATATGACCGCTGTATTTATTGTTCCAAAGAAGATCCCAGCCGCCGATATCCGCTTCATCAACGTATTTTGTGTTGTAAATAATGCCGACAATACCATAGGTATACATTACGGAATAGGTTTCTTCACCGTTATCGTAGAAGGGCTTCTTAAACTGGTCCTTGATATACTTGTAATTGGGTATATTGTTAAGGTCAAGGGGCTGAATGAGTCCCTCGTTTTTAAGTCGCTCTATCATGTAGTCAGAGGGGACTATAACGTCGTATCCTCCAACGCCGCTCTTCATCTTGGCATAAAGGTCCTCGTTACTTGTAAAGGTAGTATAATTTACCTGTACCTTGACCTTATGTCCCTTCTCCTCCGTCAGTACATCTGAATAATATTCCTCGAAGGCACCGATTGAGTCGTAGGAGTCGTTACTGCCGTCGGATATATATTCACCCCAGTTGTAAACGTTTACAACCACAGTTTCAGCAGTAGCGGTGGAAATAAATACCGCGCCTGTAATAACAGCAATAGCTGCAAAGGTTGAAGCGATAACTATACGCTTAGTTTTCTTCTGCTTCAGGGTAACAGGCTTTTTATCCTTAACGGTATTTGAGTTACCTGTGAAGTTCGAAATAATAAGAAGAATCAGAATGGACAGGAATATAAGCGCTGACAAAGCATACATATCGGGTGTTACCCTCTTCTTTGTCATGGAATATATTCTTATCGGCAAGGTTTCAAATCCGCTGCCTATAGTAAAATAGCTAATAATAAAGTCATCTATCGAAAGGGTAAATGCCATAATAAATCCGGAAATTACACCGGAAATGATCTGCGGCATCTCAACCTTATAAAACGACTGAAACGGAGTGCAGCCAAGGTCAAGAGCTGCCTCGGGCAAATGCCTGTCCATCTGCTTGAACTTTGGCATTACGGAAAGCACAACGTAAGGAATGTTAAAGGTAACGTGAGCAATAAGAACCGTGCCGAAGCCCAGAGTTGACGACGTATTTATCATTCTTCCGACGAAAACGAATAAAAGCATCATTGATATACCCACAACGATCTCGGGGTTCATCATCGGAATATTGTTTACGGTAAGGATCGTATTCTTAACATGCTTATTCTTCATACGGCTGATACCGTACGCCGCAAGGGTACCTATCACAGTCGCTATGATTGCAGAAAGAATAGCGAGGATCAAGGTGTTACGGAGAGCAAGAAGCGTCGCTCCGTCACTAAACAGCTCTTTATACCACTTAAAGGAAAATCCCGCCATGGAGTTAGTGCTGTTCGATGAGTTGAATGAAAATAGTATAAGAACCGCAATGGGCAGATACAAAAAGATGAATATAAGCGAGGTGTATATCTTACTTGTCTTTTTCATATGATCACACCTCCGTCATCATCGGCGTACTTATTCATTATCGTCATACTAACGATAATTATAAGCATAAGAACAAAGGACATAGACGCTCCAAGGTTATAGTTATAAGCAGTCTGGAACTGTCTTTCAATGGTATCTCCAATCAAATCAAAGTTTCCTCCGCCGAGCTTTTGTGAAATATAAAACGTGCTAATGGAGGGAACGAATACCATAGTAATACCCGATATAATTCCTGGTACGCTCAAGGGGAATACGACCTTGGTAATAACGGTAAAAGGATTTGAGCCGAGGTCAGCCGCTGCCTCAAGAAGCCTGTTATCCACCTTTGACAACACGGAGTGAATAGGAATTATCATATAGGGCAGATAGTTGTATACCATACCGAGAATAACTGCACCCGCTGTGTTGATCATATGAATGGGACCTATTCCGAAAATGCCGAGAAATGTGTTTATAATACCCGTATCCTCGAGAAGAGCCATCCAGGAGTAGGTTCTTATAAGGAAGTTCATCCACATGGGAAGCATTACGAGCATAATAAGTATCTTCTGTGTTTTCGGCTTAGCCTTTGCAATAAAGTACGCTATAGGATATGCAATAATAAGGCAAAGTACCGTTGCCAAAAACGCAAAGCATACGGAACGCATAAATATTTCAAGATAGCTCGCCTGAAAAAGCTCTGTAAAATTGCTGAAGGTAAAGTTACCGTCCTTATCCGTAAACGCATAGTACATTACGAAAATAAGGGGAGCAATAATGAACAGAACCGACCAAACTATATGAGGCGATGCCGCCGCCTTCTGAATCAGTGATTTCTTGTTCATTCTCTTTATTCTTCCTCCTCAGTAACATCTGAAAGGTGCTCAAGCTCGTCGCTGAAGGATGAGTAGTCTCCAAACATTCCCGAGAATTCGGACTTTTTCATAATATGTATAGCATCAGGCTCTACATATATACCGATCTTCTGTGATGGGGCAACGTAGTCTGTGGACTGAATCATCCACTTGAATTTATTAATTGTTACAATGATCTCGTAGTGAACGCCCTTAAAGGTTACGGAATCCACGACACCGCAAAGCATACCCTTATCTACGGGCACAACGTCAACGTCCTCGGGTCTTACGACAACGTCAACGGGCTCGTTTTTACCAAAGCCCTTGTCAAGACATTCAAACTCGTGACCGGAAAATCTTACCTTAAAGTCATCAAGCATAACACCGTCAATGATATTACTTTCTCCGATAAAGTCCGCAACAAATGCGTTTTCGGGTTCATTGTATATATCCGTGGGAGAGCCTATCTGCTGAATCTTACCGTTAGCCATAACGACAACGGTATCGGACATGCTGAGCGCCTCCTCCTGATCGTGTGTAACGTAGATAAAAGTAATTCCGGTTCTTCTCTGGATATTCTTAAGCTCGTTCTGCATATCCTTACGAAGCTTAAGGTCAAGTGCGCCGAGGGGCTCATCGAGAAGCAGAACCCTTGGTTTATTTATCAAAGCTCTTGCAATGGCAACTCTCTGCTGCTGTCCTCCGGAAAGAAGATTTACATCCTTCTTTTCAAATCCACGAAGGTTCACCATTGTAAGCATTTCTTCTACACGTTCATAAATTTCCTCTTCGGAAAGCTTTTCTTTCTTCTGCTTCAATCTAAGAGCAAAGGCAATGTTTTCATATACATTAAGATGAGGAAATAAAGCGTACTTTTGAAACACCGTATTAACGTGGCGTTTATGCGGCGGAACATCGTTTATTTTAACGTCGTCAAAAAGTACCTCTCCGTTATCGGGAGTAACAAAACCGGCAATAATTCGCAAGGTAGTTGTTTTACCGCAGCCGGAGGGACCGAGAAGCGTCATAAATTCCTTCTCATACACTTTAAGGTCAATATTGTCAAGTATGATTTCATCATCAAAGGTCTTGGAAACGCCCTTTAGCTCTATGATCTTTTTTTCGTTCATTTCTATACCCGTTCTTTCATAGACTCGACTAACAATGACGAAAATCGTCTTTTATCGTCAAAATACAGTTAATCAATTGCATTATAACAAAAAATACTTGAATGTTCAATAGGTATAGAGTATTTTTTTACTTTTGAGCACAATTATTTTATTATTTTTATTGCGCAAGGCAAAATTCTATAAGAAGTAAAACGGAAATCAGGAAAACTGACACGTTTGATGAAAAAACAAGCTGAAGATAAACTGCGAAAAGCCACAGTATAAAAGCAAAAACAAATGATATCGCCGATGTTATTTTTTTTGCTGTATCACCCACCGCAAACCTGTATGCGATACAACGAACTATATTACCTCCGTCAAGAACCGTAACAGGATATAGATTCATAAGGGCAAGGGATAGATTACATACCGTTAAAAAAGCAAAATTTTCATTAAAATTAAACACAGGGGCGGCAAAAATAAGCGCAAATAACAAATTAAATATAATTCCTCCCGCGCATACAAGAGCTTCCTTTGAATATGAAATACAGGAGCAATCGTATTTAATGCTCAGCTTACATAAAGACGTTTTGAAATCCGTTAAACGGGCCCCTGAAAGGTATGCAAAAACAATATGCCCCATCTCATGTATTCCATAGCACAAAATAAGAAGTAAAGGATGCGGAGATGAGGATATATTCATTGTAGTAAGCAGCAAGAGGATAAAGCTTATTTTTTCACCTAAGCTCTCCATCTGCGCATCCTCTTTCAAAAAGAATCAAAAATACATTTACATTCTCGGGATCCTTTATATACGATTCATACGCCTCGTACATATAATCCTGCTCTGATTTTTCAAAAGCATCCACACTCCCCCCGATATTTTTATCCGTTTTTATGATTTCCGCAAAATAAAACATTCCAATGGCACATATTAAAAACACCAAAACCGCATATACGTAGCTTCCTTTTATCTTATCGCTTTTTGTCCTTTTATCATTGTACATTTATTCGAAATTTCTCCTGTAAAAACTCTTTATTACATAGTACATTTATATTGATTTTACAAAAGAACTATGATACAATAGCTGTATAGATTTATGTTACAGAGGTGTATAATGACTAATCAACCCCTTGCTGATAAATTACGTCCCCTTACCTTTGACGATGTTGTCGGGCAGGAGCATCTTGTTTCCAAAAACGGTGTTATAAGAAATATGATAGCCTCAGGCAGAGTTACCAATATGATATTCTTCGGTCCTCCCGGCACGGGTAAAACCACGGTTGCCAATATCATAGCAAAGAACTCTGATATGCAGCTTTACAAGCTTAATGCAACAACCGCATCCTTAAGCGACATTAAGGAGGTAATAAATCAATCCGTAAACGTTTTCGCCTCTAAGGGTACTCTTCTCTACCTTGACGAAATACAGTATTTCAATAAAAAGCAGCAGCAATCCCTGCTTGAATATATAGAGGACGGTCGCGTTACACTTATTGCATCCACAACTGAAAATCCTTATTTTTACATATATAGCGCACTCTTATCCAGATGCTCTGTTTTTGAATTCAAGCCCATTGAGGCAGAGAAAATAGTTCCTGTCTTAAAAAAGGCTCTTAATGCTTTAAACAGTGAAACAGGAAGCGCAAAGACAGCCGATGAAGATGCCCTTGCTTTCTTTTCAAGGTGCGCATCAGGCGACGTACGTCATTCCCTCACCTTGTTTGAAGCGGCTTATCTTGCCTGTGAATCAAATATTGATATTGAAAGCGCAAAAGCATTTATTCCATCGGTTTCAGCGGGAGTTTTCGATCAGGATGGCGACGTTCATTACAATCTTCTATCCTGCTTACAAAAATCCATAAGAGGTTCAGATCCGGATGCTGCGGTATTTTATCTTGCGCGTCTATTAGAGGGGGGAGATATTCTATCCCCTATCCGCAGAATGCTTGTCTGCGCATCCGAGGATATCGGCCTTGCATACCCTCAGGCGGCACAGATTGCCCACTCTCTTTGTCAGACAGCAAGAGAGGTAGGATTGCCTGAGGCACGAATACCTCTTGCTTCCTGCGCTATTATGCTCGCTACTGCGCCAAAGTCAAACAGCGCATATAACGCTATTGCTGCGGCTATGAACGATATACAAAACGGTAAGGGTAACACCTTTCCTACCCATCTTCAGTCTCCTCTTTTCAAGGGGTACAAATATCCTCATACAAATCCAAATCATTGGGTTGATCAGCAATATCTTCCCGATGATATAGCAAATGCCAAATACTATACCTACGGAGACAACAAAACCGAGCAAGCGGCAAAATCATACTGGGAAGCTGTAAAAAAGAAAAAGCTATAAAAAAACTGCAGTCATGCGAAATTCGCAGACTGCAGTTTTTGTGTTCTTTTACACGTTCTTCTTGTATATTTCCATTTGCTTATTTATTCTGTCGGCAACTCCCTCTGCCCTTATGTCAGCATGAATGGGAACGGAAAATTTATATCCGCCGCCGTGTCTTATGACAAGTCTTTCCTCAACTACCTTGAATACCTTTTTATCAAAGGTAACGGATTTTTCATCTTTGTCTATTCTTACTTCCTCAATGGTATCGTATGATATTTCAAACTTTTTACTCTTAGCCTCGTCCGAAATCAATGAAACCGTCTTTGTGGAAATATAAAGGGCATCTGTCAGCAGATAAATGGCTGTTTTGGTGTATTTTGAGGATATGATTCCTCTCTTACCCCTTTTGTACATAAGTCCGCTTTCATATTCAAAATCCTCTAAAACTTCAATTTGAAGCTTTCTGTTTATTCGCCTCTCGTTAATTCCGAGATTATCATACGGTATCACTACCCCGTCTGTTTTTCTTTTAAGAGCGTTTAAAATATCCTTTTCATTAGAACGGATAGAAACACCTATGATAAACAGAACGACGCCAATAGGAAGCATGAAACAGGATAAAAACCATATATATCCGTAAGCGAAAATAAATATCGGAAGTGAAATTGTCATTAATCCTATGCCAATATACTCCATAAGATCGTTCATTTTAAAATAATTTACGTTTTGCTTGTTACTCATTTGTTCTCCTTTCTCCCGTATTGGCGGTACCATTCCTTGCGGGAATATTAAGAGAAGCTTAGCTACGGCTTCTCCTTCTGCTTAAATTATACAGTAAGACGGAATAAAATACCATAACCTATTAGTTGAACAAAACTCAACTCTTGATTTAGACCATTCCGTCCTCGTATATATAGTGTCGAAAACAGAAAAAAGGTTTGTTGTTTTTTATTTTTTCTTTAATTTCCGTCTTCACCCATATCATATCACAGAAAAGTCTCCATTTCATTTTTGGGGACATAAAGGGCTTTTAAAGGGACGAAATAGTTTTTATCTCCATTTATCCCATTTTCGCCCATATTATCCCTAACCCTTTGCAATTTTTAAAATATATGTTATAATATATTCAAGGATCAAGTTGTTTCGGAGGGTATATAATGATAAATATTGCAGTATGCGACGATAATCCCCAATTTGCAGGTCTGCTTTTGCAGCATTTAAAAAAGCTGAGCGCCTATAAAATACCACCGCGAGTTGATTGCAGATTCACCCCTGCCTTCTCCTCTGCCAAGGAGGTTCTCGAATACTTAAAAAACGGAGTGATAGACGTTTTATTCCTTGATATAGATATGCCGGAAATGAACGGCTTCGAGCTTGCCAAGACTCTTTGCGAAAGCAATCCCGACACGGTAATAGTTTTCGTGTCCTCCTACGAGGAATTCGTATACAGCTCCTTTGAATACTGTCCCTTCAGATTCTTAAGAAAATCCCATCTTACCGAGGAGCTTGATATAACCTTTCAGAAAGTGATTGAAAAATGCGTACTGAACAGCGAGGCCCTCTTGTTTAACACAACGGACGGAGAGATTGTGTTAAGGATAAAGGATATTATATGCTTTGAGGGGCAAAAAAATTATTACGTAATAAAAACCGTATCAGGCGCCGAATACAAGTGCAGAGGCACTATGAGCTCTCTTGATGAATACATAAAAAAATATGATTTTTTCAGAATACATTCCGCATTTATAGTTAATTTAGAGCATATTGAAAGCATAAGTAACGAGGGCTTTATTGTAACGAAAAAGGAACAAAGATTAAGCGTAAGCCAAAAAAGAGCATCCGCCTTTAAGGATGCCTATATGCAGTACATACGAAGGAGAATTTCAAAATGAGCCTTTTAAATCTGCTTGTGGAATTTGCCGTATCCCTGTTTGACGCCTCCATCCTTGTCTATTTTATTTCCAGATTCAACGGCTCGTCTCTTTCTCCCAAAACGAATAAATTCATAATACCTACCGTAGCGATTATTTTCGGCTTCTCCATAATAAACGATCTGTTCCTTTCGGGCTTTAATCTGCTTGGTACTTTTATTTTTCTCGCACTGTATATTATGTACGCTCTATTCGTTTCCAACGGAAGATATATAAAAGCAATAATTTCCGCCTGTATTTTCGAGGTAGTATTCGTTCTTTTGAGCAGTCTTCTCTACCTTATCATATCCTCCGTGATACAGGATTACAGTGAGCTTATGCAAGGGGAAAACGGTATTTTCAGATACACCTACGTCATTATACACAAAATTCTTCTGTTCGTAATACTGAAGATCATCCTTCTGATTTTCAGAAACGACGGCACAATCGAGATAAAGCAAGGAATTATAGCCTTTATATTCTCCTGCGCCACAGTAGTTGGTCTTGGAGCCACGATGTATGTAGCCTCCGTTACGTATTCTTCGAGAATTCAGCTTCAGACGGTCATATTAACGGTAGTTCTTACCTTTTCAAACGTGGCTCTTTATTTCCTTATCTATCAGATGCAGAAATACCAGAAAAGCAAATACGAATTAAAGCTTTTACAGGAAAAAATAGCCTTTGAGGAGGCAAGGCATAACGACGCCGCCGCAATATGGTCGAATATCCGCAAGGTTCAGCACGATATGAAGCAGCATATTACCGTAATATCCGGGTTTATCGAAGATAACAAAATAGAAAGCTGCAAGGAATATCTCGATAAGCTTCTTCCGAGCGCAGGCAATATCGGTAACCTTATATGCTCCGAAAATAAGGCTCTTGATTACCTTATAAATTCCAAGCTTGCTCCCCTTAAGGACACAAAGGTAGTTATATCGGGATCCATCGGCGATTTATCGGATATCAAGGAATTTGATTTGGTCTGTCTTATGGGAAACATTCTTGACAACGCCATAGAAGCCCTTGACAGATTAAAGAACTCCAAGGAAAAGCGTATCGAGCTTTTGTTTATAAGACAAAATTCGAACAGGATAATTATCTGTAAAAATACGGTTGATTCCTCCGTCTTGAAAATCAACAAGGAGCTTAAAACCACAAAAAAATCCAAAGATGCCCACGGCTTCGGCACGAAAATCATTGCTAAGATCGTATCAAATTATCACGGTATGGTTGACTATTTCGAGGATTTCAATATGTTCGGAGTCCAGGTAATATTACCCGAAGGCATAAAAGACAAATAGTTCGAGCTCTTACGTAAAAAAGAGGTTTTGCATTTTGCAAAGCCTCTTTTAAATTTATTCGGATACGGTATTCTTTTCCTTATATTCCTTAACAACCTTATTAAGCTTATCGGCAAGGTCCTTTGATGTAATATCAACGTGCATGGGAATTGATATCTTGTATCCGTTACCGTACTTGATAACAAGTCGATCGGTGGTTATATCAAAATCCTTTTTATTGAAATTAAGCTTTTTATCCTCTCTTATAACGGAAATATCCGATATGGAATCAAAGGGGATTTCTATACGCTTGTTTCTGTCCTCATCCGATATCAAAGAGACAGTTCTTGTTCTCACTAAAAATCCGTCAGTTAACGTGAATATAAATGCTTTAGTGTATTTTGAAGAGATTGTAGCATTTTTTCCCTGACGAAGCATTACTGTTTCATCATACTCATAGTTTTCAATAATAATGGGCTTTACGTCTCTTAAAACTCTTCTTTCCGGAACGCCGAGAGTGTCAAAGGACATATCCATTCCCTCAAGCTTCTTGGTAAGGATTGCCATCATTTCCTTCTCGTTTGAACGTACTGTAGTGCCTATTATAAATATAACCGCACCTATAGCCATAAGAATACAGCAGGGCGCTACCCATCTGCGCTTTCCAACTGTCAGGAGTATACCTCCGGCAAGGAGCATTACAGCACCGATATATAGTATGATATCGGTTTTTTTAAAATAATTTTCGTTATGTCTTTTATTCATATCAACACCGTCTTATAAGTTAATTATATATAGATTTAACGTATCGAACGCCTTCCATTGCGTCCTTGGCGTATTTATCCGCCTTTATCATTTCGGCATATTCGGGATTAAGCACAGCCCCTCCAACCATCACCTTAATATTGGGGTCATATGCTTTTAACTGCTTGATGGTTTCTTCCATTGAAGGAACTGTGGTTGTCATAAGCGCTGAAAGACCGACCAATTTTATACCTGTGCTTTTTACGTACTCAACGACCGTCTCGGGTGAAACATCCTTACCAAGATCGTGTACTGTGTAACCGTAATTCTGCAGAATAACCTTGACGATATTTTTTCCGATATCGTGTATGTCGCCTTTTACCGTCGCCATAACTATATCGCCCATACCAGCATTGTTATCTTTTGGAATAGCTTCCTTTACTACGTCAAAGGCAATATTCGCAGTTTCCGCGCTTAAAAGGAGCTGGGGTAAAAATGATTTTCCCTTTTCATAATCGTCACCAACGCTGTCAAGGGCGGGAATTATATAATTATTTACAATTTCAAGGGGGGGAGTGGTTAAAATAAGCTGCTTAGTTATTTCTCTTGCATCCTTTTTAAGTCCCTTTACAATCGCCTTTTCAAGGCTTATTTCAGTATCCTTTGATATAATTTCTGCCTTTTTATCAGATGCAAAGGCTATATATTCTCCGCAATTTGGATCTAAACCGCATAAGGCGTTATAAGCATAATATACCTTCATCATTTCTGATGAATATGGGTTCATAATAACGGCGTCAAGTCCGAATGAAAGAGCAAGAGCAAAAAACGTTGACGTCACAAAATCTCTTCCCGGCAATCCAAAGGAAACGTTTGATATTCCGAGAGAGGTCTTTACTCCAAGTCCCTCTTTAATAAGTCTTATGGAATCAAGGGTCACCCTTGGAGCATTTTTATCGGAGCTGACAGTCAGGCAAAGGGGATCTACTATGATATCTCTTCTATCAATACCGTATTCCTCTGCTCTTTCCACTATGCGCTTTGCAATTTCATATCTTCCCTCTGCAGTTTCGGGAATACCGCTTTCATCGAGAGTTAAAGCTATAACGGCTCCTCCGTACTTTTTAACAAGAGGAAATACAGCCTTTATACTCTCCTCCTTACCGCTTACGGAATTTACAAGCGGCTTGCCGTTATATATTCTCATAGCACTTTCAAGCGCCAAGGGATTCGACGTATCTATCTGTAACGGCAACGAGGATACGGACTGAATCTCCTTAACCGCTCTTGTAAGAAAATCAATTTCATCAATTTCGGGAAGGCCTACGTTAACGTCGAGCATAACAGCTCCGCTTTCCTCCTGTCCCACAGCCTCGGAAATAATATAATCCATATTATTTTCGCGGAGCGCTGCCTTGAATTTTGATTTACCTGTGGGATTGATTCTTTCTCCTATAAGCACGCATTTATCAGAAAATACACAAGCCCTTGAATATGATGATACTACTGTATATTCCTTTTTTATAACAGGCTTGGGTTCGGAATTTTTAAGAGCGTCTGTAATTTTTTTGATATGCTCAGGAGTTGTACCGCAGCATCCTCCAAGCACTCTTGCTCCCATATCGGCAATTTCAAGCATATGGTGAAGAAATTCGTCAGGAGTAGAATCAAAGCAGGTTTTTCCGTCGTGTATACATGGAATTCCCGCATTGGGATTTACTATTACAGGTAAAGACGAAGCCTCTATAAGCTGAGGAACAAAGGTCTTGAGCTTATCGGCACCGAGAGAGCAATTCACACCGAGAGCCGAAACTCCAAGACCCTCAAGCATAGCGACCATTGATGGAATATCGCATCCCGTCATTGTTTTTCCGCTCTCGTCAAGAACAAACGTCGCAAATATGGGAAGATCCGAATTTTCCTTAGCCGCAATTACAGCCGCCTTAAGCTCATATGGGTCATTCATGGTTTCAATGATTATCAAATCACAATCTGATGCTCCCGCCTTAACTGTTTCGGCAAAGGCACTTACAGCGTCTTCAAAGTCCAGATCGCCAAGCGGCTTTAAAAGCTTACCTGTAGGTCCTATATCAAGAGCCACATACTGTTCCCTTGCAAACACAGCGCTTTTAGCGTTCTTAACTGCCGCCTTAACCGTTTCAAATACGTTATTTATTTTAAGAGGGTTTGCACCGAACGTGTTGGTTGTAACAACATTAGCACCTGCCTCAAAATATGCTCTGTGTATAGATGTGATTATATCCGGATTCGTTACGTTCCATTTCTCGGGCGCTTCTCCGGGCAACAGGCCTCTTTCCTGAAGAAGCGTACCCATACCGCCGTCAAAGAACAAAAATCCTCTTTTTAATTTTTCTAAAATGTTCATTTTTTCTCCGATCATTTTATTCCGATAATAGCGCTTACACTCTTTGTCGGAACCATAAGACATCCATCAGTCAAGGATACTCCGATCTTCCTTACGGAATCAAGGTGTGTAAGAAGCTCTCTTTGATACTCAAGCTTCAGATCTCCGTATCCCGGCGAAAATCTTTTGCTGCTGTTCTCCGTTTTCAAAAGATATCCGTTCAGCTTATCGCAAAACGCCTCGATTACAGAAACGCACGCAGCGTTAAATATCACCCCTCGTGACGGATCTGTTTTTAAATATCTGTTAACAAGCATATCTGCCTTTATACCCATAGTAGCAACGAAAACATATGCCTCGTCGCAGCCGTCAATAAATTTGCACAGGCTTTTGCTTTCCATTTCCATAAAGTCAAATATTGCTTTATCTCCGCTAAGCGCCACATTAGTCCTGACATATACCGCCTTCAGCTGCGCAACCTTTACAGCCTCATCTAAGCAATCGTTGACCAATGCTAAAAGCTCCTCATCGGGTTCTCTTACGTTAAGATATCTGAGTACATCACGAGTACTTATTTCAAGCCGAGACGGACTCGACGTGTATAGAATATGATTCATTTTATGATCTCCGAAATATTTTTCTGAATATTTCTTGCCACATACTCTTTATTCATTGAATATACGTGTACCGCATTTATACCGTTTGCGTAAAGGTCGATTATTTGGTCCGTTGCGTAAGCAATACCCGCCTGACTCATTGCCTGAGGATTCGAGCCGTAGCGGTCAACCAGCGATTTAAAGCGCTGCGGTATGTATGAGCCCGAGAGCTTGATTGCCCTCTCTATTTGATTCGCATTCGTAATCGGCATAATACCGGCAATTATCGGTACTGTGATTCCCGCCTCACGTATTTTATACAGAAAATTATATAAAAGATTATTATCGAAGAACATCTGCGTGGTTAGGAACTCGCATCCTGCGTCAACCTTACGCTTTAAGTTCAAAATATCTTCCCTCTGATTTACGCTTTCCGGATGTATTTCGGGATAGCATGCACCGCCTATACAGAAATCCCCGTGCTTTTTAATATCCGTAACAAGCTCGCTGGCATATCTGTAATCGAACTTGATTTTATCCTTGTTTTCGGGTGTTATATCACCTCTCAATGCAAGAATATTCTCTATTCCTGCGTTTTTCAAGGCTTCAAGACGCAAATGAATATCATCCTTGCTTGAATTGATACAGGTAAGATGGGCTATAGTATCAACACCGCAGTTATCCTTAATATTTTTTGCAACGGAAACGGTGTATTCACTTGTTCCGCCTCCGGCTCCGTAGGTAACGCTCATAAAGGAGGGCTTTAGCATAGCTATCTTCTCAGTAGCTTCCTTTACAGTATCAAAGGCGTCGCTTGTCTTTGGAGGAAACACCTCAAAGGACAAAGACGGCTTATTTGACGTTATAATTTCTGTTATTTTCATATTTGCCTCCAATAAAACGCTTTATAATATATTATTTTAGCACGCGTATTTTTAATTTGCAATAAAAAAGCGTATAATTTGTTGAAATATGAGAAAAAATATTTTCAAAGAGGTGATTATTAAAGATATGTACAACAAAAACAATAATAAAGCAAATAACAACGAACCCGCAAGTAAGCAAAATGCCGTTCCCAACCGAGCCCACACAGAGATGAAAAAGGCACAGAGCAAGGTAAATAACAAAGCAGACTGTACTTCAGATAACTGCCGAAGCAAGGCAGATAACAAAAGCGGCTCAAATAAAGCCGAGTAAAAGATAAGGCTCACGGTGGTTTGCCGTGAGCCTTATATACTTATTCAAATTCAACTACGTTAGCCCAGGAGAGTAAAAGCTCCTTCTCCTCAGGATTGCCCTTAACAGACTGTGATGCGGCAACGATGGGAAGCCACTTTTGTACATAAGCCTTTTTTGTGCCTGTCTTTTCACAGAAAAGATCCATATACTTTTCAGCAAGCTCCTTTTTACCTGCAAGAGTGAAGATAAGATAGGTTCTCGCAACGTCAGCGGAGGCATTTCCCTGTGTAACGTGGGACCAGTCAATAATAAACATTTCACCGTCTTCTCTTACAATAACGTTAGATGGGTTAAAATCTCCGTGGCAAACCTTATTATGCTTAGGCATACCGGTAAGACGTGTATGAAGCTCATATTTTACGGTATCATCAAGCTCTGTAAGATCGATTTTTGCATGCATCTTATCATTAAGCTTAATAAGTCCTGCACATCTTTTAGTATGAACAAGAATCTGCAAATCCACGAATTTATCAAGATATTCGTCAATTTTATCAGGATTTTCCCTCATAAGGACGTCAAGTGGAGTTCCCTCAACGTACTCGGATACTATCATCCATCTGCCGTCGATATTGCCAACCTCCAAAAGCTTAGGAATATTTATGTCAATTTCTTCAACGAGCGCCTGATTCTTAGCCTGAGCAAGAACCTCTGCCTTTGGGAAATCCTTATTAAAAAGCTTAACCGTAGTGGCACCGTCACGATAAACCGTTTTGGTGGCTCTCTCTGCTATAATATTTTTAAGTTTCATTATTAGCCTCCTTATTTCCTTGTTACTATTTTACCATAACAGGGATGAAATTACAATAGTTTTTGTGCAATTTATCTAAAAGTCTAACATTAAACCTTTTTATTAGTACCGTAATATGCGTTCAGATACATTTCCTTGATTTCACTCATCAAAGGATATCTGGGATTAGCGCCTGTGCACTGGTCGTCAAATGCCTGCTCTACCATTGTATCAAGGGTGTCGAGGAAATATTTTTCATCAATACCGTAATCCTTAATTGTATCCTTGATACCCACTCTTGCCTTAAGCTCATTGATTGCCTTAATAAGGTTTTCAACCTTCTTCTCATCTGTCTTTCCGCCAAGACCGAGATAATCAGCAACCTCCGCATAACGAGCGAGGGTGTGAGGATGGTCATACTGTGAGAACGTACCCATCTTTGTGGGAGCCTCATCAGCATTGAACTTAATAACCTCGTTGATCATAAGCGCATTTGCAACTCCATGGGGGAGATGGTGGAATGCACCGAGCTTGTGAGCCATAGAATGGCATACTCCAAGGAATGCGTTTGCAAACGCCATACCTGCAATCGTAGCGGCATTAGCCATTTTTTCACGTGCAATAACGTCTGTCTGTCCGTTTTCGTAGGCTCTGGGAAGATATTCGAATATTACCTTAAGAGCCTTAAGCGCTAAGCCGTCGGTGTAATCTGTTGCCATAATTGAAGCATATGCCTCAAGAGCGTGAGTAACTGCATCAATACCGGATGCGGCAGTAAGTCCGCGGGGAGCGCTCATATGGAAATCTGTATCAATAATTGCCATATTGGGAAGAAGCTCATAATCCGCAAGGGGATACTTAACACCGCTCTTTTCATCTGTAATAACTGCAAAGGGGGTAACCTCAGAGCCTGTTCCGGCAGATGTGGGAACTGCAATAAAGTACGCCTTTTCTCCCATCTTCGGGAATGTGTAAATTCTCTTACGGATATCCATAAAGCGCATAGCCATATCCATGAAGTCAACCTCGGGATGCTCGTACATTACCCACATGATCTTAGCAGCGTCCATTGCCGAGCCGCCGCCGAGAGCAATAATAACATCGGGCTGGAATGCGCTCATCTGAGCAGCGCCATCCTTAGCGCATGCAAGAGTAGGATCGGGCTCTACATTATGGAAGGTTGTATACTGAATACCCATTCTTTCAAGCTCATTTGTAATAGGTCTTGTGTATCCGTTGTTGAAAAGGAAGGAGTCGGTTACGATAAACGCCTTCTTTTTACCCATAACGTCCTTAAGCTCTGCAAGGGCAACGGGTAAGCAGCCCTTCTTTATATAAACCTTTTCAGGCGCTCTGAACCAAAGCATATTTTCTCTCCTTATAGCTACAGTTTTGATATTGAGAAGCTGTTTGATGCCTACGTTATCGGAAATTGAGTTACCGCCCCATGAACCGCAACCGAGAGTAAGTGAAGGTGCAAGGCGGAAATTATAAACGTCGCCGACACCACCGTGGGATGAGGGTGTGTTTACAAGAATACGGCAGGTCTTCATCTTAAGAGTGAACTTTTCAAGCTTTTCTTTTTCTGTAAATTCATTAAGGTATATTGAAGAAGTATGTCCGAGACCGCCGTCCTCAATAAGCGCATATGCCTTTTCAAGAGCATCGTCAAAATTACTTGCCTTGTACATAGCAAGTACGGGAGAAAGCTTTTCGTGAGCAAATTCCTCAGAAAGCTCTGTGCTTTCCACCTCGCCAATAAGGATCTTAGTCTTTTCAGGAACCTCAACTCCGGCAAGAGATGCGATTCTGTATGCGCTTTGACCTACGATCTTAGCATTCAACGCTCCGTTGATAATAATTGTCTTACGAACCTTTTCCGTTTCCTCATCATTAAGGAAGTAGCATCCTCGACGTAGAAATTCCTCTTTAACGGCATCGTAAACGGTATCAAGAACGATAACAGACTGCTCGGATGCGCAAATCATACCGTTATCAAAGGTCTTAGAGTGAATAATAGAGTTTACGGCAAGCAGGATGTTAGCGCTGTCATCAATAATTGCAGGAGTGTTACCTGCGCCAACTCCGAGTGCGGGCTTACCGCTGGAGTATGCAGCCTTAACCATACCGGGGCCGCCTGTTGCGAGAATAATATCGCTTTCTCTCATAAGAAGATTTGTGAGCTCAAGGCTGGGCACGTCTATCCAAGCTATGATATCCTCGGGAGCGCCTGCCTCAACTGCTGCCTCAAGAACGATCTTAGATGCCGCAATTGTTGAAAGCTTTGCTCTGGGATGGGGACTTATGATAATACCGTTTCTGGTTTTCAGAGCAATAAGTGTCTTGAAAATTGCTGTAGAGGTGGGGTTTGTGGTAGGGATTACAGCGCCTACAACACCGACGGGAGCTGCTATCTTCTGCATACCTCCGGATACGTCCTCTTCAACTATTCCGCAGGTTTTCTCATCCCTGTACTTATTGTAGATGTATTCTGATGCAAGATGGTTTTTAATAACCTTGTCTTCCACAATACCCATACCCGTTTCGGCTACTGCCATTTTTGCAAGGGAGATTCTTTCTTTGTTTGCAGCAAGCGCCGCTGCAGCAAAGATTTTGTCAACCTGCTCCTGCGTATAGGTTGCAAATTTTTCCTGTGCCGCTCTTACTCTCTTAAGAGCTGCCTCAAAGGTTTCTACGTTTTCTACGATCTGATATTCTTTCATTATAATACCCTCTCTTCCATAGAATTCTATGTCCGCTCGGACATCTTAAATTACGCCAATATTCTATCACAATTTACTCAGTTTGTGAAATGCTTATAAGGTATAGAGCTATGCTTTTAAATATATATGTAAAAACACTTATTTTGACACACATTTACATAAAAATTTTAGTAAACATAAACAATTTATGGATTTAAATTGTTTCAGTCAACAATTTTAACCCGTTTTTAGATATTTTAATATTTTTCGAGCATTATTATAATGTATTTTTTAACATAGCAAAAAAGAGCCGTAAATCGGCTCTTTAATGTACTTATATTCAATAATAAATGAAGGATTTATATTACATTCCTTCCTTTGCCTTTAATACAAGAGATATGAATTTCTTATCTATATCCGTTAATTTATAGTTCTCTCTGTGTATCAGTACATCCTTATATTTTTTCTTCATATGACCGCATTCACGCTCGACAAGATTATTATTTGCAAGCATCTCATCGGGCATAGGAGATACCCACATAAACGTGTTGGGCACCTGTTCAAGAAGCATATATTGGCTTGCACGTTCAAAAACGTAAATTCTCTTATCTACGAATTCGGACATTTCAGCCTTTTTAACGTCGATAATGGGAAGTGACGGAACGTAAGGGTCGGCATGAGCTATTTCTATATAATCGGAAAGATCCTCCGGAGTAATAACCTCCTTTTTTGCCAGTGGGTTATTCACTGACATTGCAAGCACGTAGGAAAATTCGGTAATGGTTTTCGACACAAGGTTTTTTTCTTTGAACATGGACTCAAAATATTTTTCAAAGGCTTCCTGATATCTGATTATAGCAAGATTGTACTCTCCCCGCAAGATATTATTTATTGCTCGCATTGAGTTCGTTTCCTTATAAAAGATCTCTGCCGGAGTATCGGTTTCTATTGATTTAGCAAGCTCACCGAATGCATATGCAATATATCCCGCACGGGGAACGCAAGCGGAAAACTGCTGCTTATCGGTTTTACCCGTTTTATAAATTTCCTCAAGCTCATCTATTTGAGACAGTATTCTCTTGGCATATTGCAAAAACTCCTCACCATGGGGAGTGACTGTGATACCCTTGGAATTTCTTTCAAAAATAATTATACCGAGACTGTCCTCAAGCTCCTTTATAGCACGGCTGAGATTAGGCTGACCCATATAAAGATTTTTAGCCGCCTTACTGATAGATTTATTCTTCTCTACCTCAATGGCGTATTTAAGATACTGAATATTCATACGCATCCCTCCAAGAGTTTTCTACCTATATATTTTATCATATATGCTTATAATTGTCAAGAATACAAAAAGAGGACGAAATCCGCCCTCTTTAATGTCATATTTGAATCTGTTATGATGTTTTACTTAAGGAATCCGCTGACGATCTGCTCCTCAGCCTCACTTTCGGTAAGTCCGAGGGTCATAAGCTTAATAAGCTGCTCACCCGCAATCTTACCGATCGCCGCCTCGTGAATAAGAGCCGCATCAATATGATTAGCGGTGATTTCCGGAATTGCCGCAACGGTTGCGTCATCCATAATAATAGCATCGCACTCTGTATGTCCGGAGCATTTATTGTTACCGTTTATACGGGACAAAAATATCTGCTTTGACTTATCCTTTGCAACGGAACGGGAAATAACGTTAGCGCCCGAATTCTCACCATCAAGGTCAACTGTGAACTCTGTTTCGGCAAACTGGCTGCCGTGAGTCATAAGCTTTTCCTTTATTACGACCTTTGCATCGTTTCCGAGCTTTGCGGTTGTTATACGCTTTGTAGAGTCTATACCCTTGATCTGCGTGGTTTCCATCTCCATATATCCGCCGTCGTCGATTTCAATAACGGTAGTGGGATTCATAATATTCTCACCGTTTCCGTCTCCTGCGCCGTAATGCTTTTCAACGTATTTGAGCTTAGCATTTTTACCAACGTGGAAGGTGTGGATGCCGTCGTGCTCCGATGATTTATCACCGTTATTGTGAATACCGCATCCTGCAATTATAACAACGTCGCTGTTTTCTCCAATATAAAAATCATTGTATACAAGATCTGTAAGACCGCTCTGGCTGATTACTACGGGAATATGAACGCTTTCGTTCTTAGTGTTCGGCTTAATAATAATATCGATTCCTGGCTTATCCTCTTTTGTAACAATATCAATATTAGCAGTTGTATTTCTTCCGCCCAAGGCTCCGTTGGAACGGATATTGTAAGCTCCCTCGGGTGTACCGTGAAGATCAGCAATTTTTTCAAGAAGGTCTTTTTCTATCTTTTCCATAACGTACCTCCTTATTCAAAAGCCTTACAAGAGGATTCTGCCGCGCCCCTGCCAAGAAGCTCGGGTAAAATTTCTCTCTTAGGGCCATACTGCTTAACCTTGCCGTTTGCGACAACAACTATCTTATCGGCAATATTAAGTATTCTTTCCTGATGTGAAATAATAATAATTGAGCCGTTTATTCTATCATACATTTTTTCAAAAACTCTGATAAGATTATTAAAGCTCCAAAGGTCGATACCTGCTTCAGGCTCATCAAATACGGAAAGCTTAGTACCTCTTGCCATAATCATAGCAATTTCTATTCTCTTAAGCTCGCCGCCCGACAAGGAAGCGTTTACCTCTCTGTTAATGTAGTCACGGGCGCAAAGTCCTACCTCGGAAAGATAGGTGCAGGCCTCTGAAACGTTTATATTTTTTCCTGCCGCCAAGGTAATCAAATCCTTAACTGTAAGTCCTTTAAATCTGACGGGCTGCTGGAATGCAAAGCTGATACCCTTTTTCGCTCTTTCGGTAATGGACATATTGGTAATATCCTCACCGTCGAAAAGTATCTTACCTGACGTAGGCTGGTATATACCCGCAATTATTTTAGCAAGAGTGGATTTTCCGCCGCCGTTAGGGCCTGTAATAGCCACGAAGCGGTCTTCTATTTTAAGGCTGACGTCCTTCAAAATTTCTTTCTTTTCGTTTTCTGTATCAACCTCAAAGGAAACGTTTATAAGCTCTAGCATAAAATCACTCCTTTTCATTTTGATATATTATCATAAGCGCCAATTTTGCTTATCACAGTATTTTAACATACTTTTTTTAATCTGTGAAGAGGTTTTTCTAATTATTATTACAAAATTATATTCTTTTTATATCATAAAGTAATATCAAATTATATATAGGAAAGAAAAAATCTCCACTTTGAAAGCGGAGATATTTTTCATGGATTATTTTGCGTAAACGCTTACTCTCTTCTTATCCTTTGTTGCGTGCTCAAACTTTACAACACCGTCAACCAATGCGAAGAGTGTATCGTCGGATCCGATACCTACGTTTGTACCGGGATGAATCTTTGTTCCTCTCTGTCTTACAATGATGTTACCTGCAATAACAGATGCGCCGTCAGCCTTCTTAACACCAAGTCTCTTGGATTCGCTGTCACGACCGTTCTTTGTAGAACCAACACCTTTTTTGTGAGCGAAGAACTGTAAACCAAGTCTTAACATTATATGTTCCTCCGTCTTAATTTTTACGTTTTTTTGTTGCCGTCATATTTCTTTTCGATTACCTCTACGTCAAGATAGTCGTAGTATTCCTCAACTAAATCAACGAGCTGATAGTAATACGCCATGATAAGACCGGAGATAGCATATCTCTTTCTCTCATCCTGCTCGTACTCCGGCAACGCATTGCACGAGCTAACGCGTACATAAGCGGTTTCTTCGTCAATGTCATAGTCAACGTCTGACGCATACGCAACCTCGATTGCGTTGATAACAAGCATAGTCATAGCAGAAATAGCTGAGCAAACGATATCGTTACCGCTTGCAGCGAAGCCTGAATGTCCCTGCTCCTCAAAGCCCCAGTAGTTATCACCTGACTTGAAAAATACGACCTTTGTCATAATTTACTCCGAATTAACCTTCGATCTTAACGATCTGTACCTTTGTGTAAGGCTGTCTGTGACCGATCTTCTTCTTCTCGTTCTTCTTAGCCTTATACTTCATAACGTAAATTTTCTTTGCCTTACCGTTACGAACAACCTTTGCTGTTACGGAAGCGCCGGAAACATAAGGAGCGCCTGCTACGAAGCCGTTCTCGTTAGATACTGCAAGTACCTTGTCAAACTTAACCTCATCGCCTTCTTCAACTCCAAGCTTTTCAACGAAGATAATGTCGCCCTCGTCTACTTTGTACTGCTTTCCGCCTGTTAAAATGATTGCAAACACGAAAAGCACCTCTCTTTCAACATATACTCGCTAAGCCGGGTAGCATACGCATTTAAGACCTCGGCATTATGCGGCGAAAAGATTCTATCACAAATATATCTGCTTGTCAATACCTTTTTTGAAATTTATCCTAAATTTATTATTATATATATCAGTCCCGTCTGCTCGTGCTTGATGCAACCAGTATAAAAAAGCGAAGAAGCTGAGCAAGAGATACCGCAAGGGCGGCAACGTAAGTCATAGCGGCTGCGGAAAGGACCTTTTTTGCATCCTTAAGCTCTCTTTTTTCAAGTATTCCTTCACCGTCAAGGCACTTTAAAGCCCGACGGCTTGCGTTAAATTCCGTGGGGAGTGTGAGTAATTGGAACAGGGTAACAAGTCCAAAGAGGGCAACGCCTACGTAAGCAACGTATGCAAAAGCCTCTGAGAAAGCGGATAAAATTATGCCTATGAGTATAAGAGGAACAGATAGCTTTGCGCCTATATTCGTAATTGGAACTATAGCGTTTCTTACCTTTAAGGGTGCGTAATTTTTAGCGTGCTGAATTGCGTGCCCCACCTCGTGAGCGGCAACTCCCACAGCGGCCGCGGAATTATTACCATAGGTGGCGGAAGATAAGCGTATCACCTTAGCGCGCGGGTCGTAATGGTCGTTCAAATTACCCTCGATATGCTCTACCCTTACGTCGTATATGCCATTTGCAAAAAGTATCCTTCTTGCCGCCTCTGCGCCCGTTAAGCCGTGTCTTGTGGGAATAGCTCCGTATTTTCTGAAGGTTGTACTGACTCTTGCGCTCATATAGGTTGCAAAAAGCACCGCAGGAAGCACAAGAATGATATAAAGCCAGTCTATATAAAACATAAAATCACTCCTTTTCGTACATTTTATCACTATTATGTGTAGTTTTCAAGTTTGTAAAATGTTTTTATAATGAAAATATTGCAAAATGAATTATTATATGTTATAATCGACTCAATTTTATTAACAGGAGAGAAAATATGGGAATTTTAGAGCTTCTTATTCTTGCCATAGGTCTTGCAATGGACGCTTTTGCGGTTTCAATCTGCAAGGGACTTGCTATGAAAAAGGCGAGTCTTAAGGAAGGACTTATTGTCGGTCTATGGTTTGGTGGATTTCAGGCGCTTATGCCTCTTATCGGATATTTTCTCGGCTCAGCCTTTAAAAATTATATTGTAAACGTGGACCATTGGATAGCATTCGTGCTTCTTGCTCTTATCGGCGGTCTTATGATAAAGGAATCCTTCTCTAAGGAAGAGGAGGAGGCTGACGGTTCTCTTTGCTTTAAAACAATGCTGGTAATGGCTATCGCCACAAGTATTGACGCTATGGCTATCGGCGTTTCCTTCGGTATGCTTCCCGACGTTAATATCTGGATTGCAATCACATTTATAGGCGTGATCACAATGGGACTTTGTATGGTGGGCGTTAAGATCGGTAACGTATTCGGCGCAAGGTACAAATCCAAGGCAGAGCTTGCAGGCGGTATAATCCTTGTGCTCCTTGGCATAAAGATTCTCCTTGAGCATCTTGAAATTCTTACCTTTTGATAAATTAAAAGTATAAAAATGACGGAGAAAGCTCTCCGTCATTTTTTGTTCAGTTTACTCTCTGCTTTATAAACTCATATATCTCCAGAGTATTTTTTCTGTCTACGCTGTTGAAAACGTAGTATTCTCCGCTTTTGAGCTTTACGACGATGCAGGATTCAACGTCCTTGTTTACGGCGCATTTATATTCGCCGAATTCGTCGTTTTTATAGGTGCCTCGGTATATGGAAATATAGCTCATTCCCGATACCTTTTCTCCGTATTCGATTCCCGTGTAGATATTTACAGCTTCTATATCAGAATAGCTTATT